>CBFDUR010000150.1:0-5520 GCA_965613005.1 uncultured Ignavibacteriales bacterium | reverse complement strand
AATTAAATACAGCCTTTTTAATCTGCCGGAGTAATAATACTGTAATAATAGGAAATATAATGTTAATTCGTGAAATAATGAATAAAAATATTACTACCATTACGCCTGATATGAAATTGAGTGAAGCTTATAGTTTAATGAATGAAAAGAGAATCAGACATCTGCCTGTTATTAAGGGAGATAAACTAATTGGTATGGTAACCGATAGAGATTTAAGACTTGCTACCAGTAAATTAGCTCAGCACCCATTTGATCCGGCCAGCGCGGTACAAAATATTATGAGTCATCCTGTGAAAACAATCTATCCGTCAGATCCTATTGAATTAGCTGCACAATTAATGAGGGAAATGAAAATCGGGTGTCTTCCGGTAGTAGAAGCTTCAAAGCTTGTTGGAATAGTTACAAGCACAGATTTATTAGATGCACTTCTTCTATTAACAGGTATCAACAGACCGTCGGGACGATTGGATGTGCGCCTTCCGAATCGTTCAGGTGAACTAGCGAGATTAACAAATCTTATTGCTCAGCGGAATGTTAATATTAATTCAATTTTAACCTATCCCGAAAAAGATGAGAATATCAGGCTTGTTTTAAGAGTAGGTACTATGGAAATTAAAGTTCTTGCCGAGGCGCTTTGTAATTCCGGTTTTAAGGTAATTTGGCCTATTCATATATCATGTGTCAAATAGTTTATAACCCAAATTATAAGAAGTATAATCTAGGTGATACCCATCCCTTTAATCCAATACGTGTGGAAATGACACTTGATCTCATTAATAAATTAGGCTATTTAAAAAAGCCGTTAAAACCGGAATCTATAGCTCCCGACTTATTGTATGAGATTCATGAACCTTCTTATGTGGATGTAGTTGAGAAAGTAAGCAATGGTGAAATTTTAAAGGAAGCAGAAAATTACGGCTTGGGTAATTTAGACAATCCTATAGTAAAGGGGATGGCTGAAGGAGCGCGTAATCAGACAGGAGGGACTTTATTTGCAGCTAAATTGCTGTTGGGAAACAAAGCAAAAAAGGTACTCCAATTTGGCGGAGGTTTTCATCATGCTCATCGGAATCTTGCGGCAGGCTTTTGTTTATATAATGATATTGCATTAGCTATTAAAGAAATGACAAAAGCCGGATGGCACGTTGCCTACCTTGATTTGGATGTTCATCACTGTGATGGAGTTCAGGAAATTTTTTATTCGGATGATAAAGTTATGACAATCTCACTTCACGAATCCGGTGAATATCTATTCCCCGGAACAGGGTGGATACATGAGCTTGGGCGTGGGTTGGGGCGTTCGTTAAAACTTAACCTGCCCTTGGAACCTTTTACGGAAGGAGATTCGTATCTCGATGTTTTAAATGGAGTAGTAGTTCCCGCTTTGTCATGGTTTAGACCGGATGCTCTGGTTGTTCAAGCAGGTACAGATGCACATTTTTCAGATCCCCTAGCCGATTTAATGTTAACTACACAAGACTTTGAAAGGATTTACCGACGTGTAGTTGAGCTTGCAGATCAATTTTGTAATGGAAGAGCTTTGTTTACGCTCGGCGGAGGTTATTCATTAACTGCCGCTCCTAGAATTTGGGCAATACTTTATTTGATAATGTTCGGTTATAAAGTACCGGATAAAATTCCGCAAAATTTTCGTAAACAGTGGGGTGAAAAAATATCACAAAATATCCCGGAGTATTTTCATGATCCTGAACATGCATTTAAACCGATTCCACGAAAAGAAAAAATCGTTGAACTTAATCATGAACTTATTCAAAGGATGATGGATGCCGTAGTTGCAGATTGGCTTTAATTACGATCTGTTCTTAAAACTATTTTATCTCTTTTGCGTTTGTCTTAATTCGTAACTTGACTACAATTTTTATACCCACCTCTGTAGTAACATAATTCAGTTTTAGTATTATATTTTCGATAACTATTTTATTAGGAATGTGTTTCTAACTAAGAATTATTCTAAATAAACCGGTTTAAAAATACATATTAGAAAAAACTCAACTGACTTGTATTTACAATAGCGTCGAATGATTTATCAAGAAGGACAAGCACGGAATCGGCAACCGGTTTGATTTGCTTATCGATATAATGCTGGTAATCTATATCATTATGTTTCAATTCTACCGGGACAGGACCGCGTTTGGTTATTACGTAATAAACTATACCGTCGTTTTGGTTAAGCAATTTTGCCGCTTTAACATGCTGAGGAATATTCTTTTTATAATCTTCAATATTTTTCCGCAGCCTTTTACGATAGATTAATTTGTCGTCAAAACCGCCGCAATTAACTTTACGAACGAAATCCCTCAGCCAATTATCAATTTCCATATTTCCAAAAATTCTTTTATACAACTCAACCTGGAATTCTTTAGCGAGCCTGGTCCAATCAGAACGAACGAATTCCATTCCAACAAATTCCAGTTGTTCAGTGCCGTTATTTACCAAAAGGCCGGCATATCTTTTCTTCGCACCCGCTTCGCTTCCTCTGGTAGGGGTGATAATAAATTTGCGATAGAATTTTTCATACTCAATCTCTAAGTATGAAAAAACATGAAATTCGCCGGATAATCTTGTTTGCCAGTAGTCATTTAATTCTTCCGCTATATTTCTCCCTTTTTCGGAAGCTATATTTCCATCATCGGGTTTTAATTTTACAAAAAGCGAGTCCGTATCGCCGTAGATTACATAATAATTTTTTTTCTCAAGATATTTTTTACTTTCAAGGAGTAGAAATTGTCCTGTCCTTGTTATTGCATTTGTAAGATCGGAATGATAAAACCTGCAACCGTATGAACCCATCACACCGTAGAAACTGTTCATCAATATCTTAATAGCTTGAGCTAGTTGTTTGTCATTTTTATTTTTTGCAAGAGCCCGTTGCTCCATTAACTGTTCAATAAATTCGGGCAAGATGTGTTTAGTGAATGAAAATTTATATCCATTAGGTGTTTCAACAGGTTCAACATTGTTCATTAATTTTGAGAGAGGATCAATTTTAAAAGTACGGATAATTGAAGGATAAAGGCTTTTAAAATCAAGCACAATAACGGCGTCATAAATTCCGGGTTTGGGCTCAATAACATATCCGCCGGCAGTATGTTTAGTTTCCTGAATATCTTTGATGTTGGGTGCAACATATCCTTCACGATGCAGCCGTGGAAGGAAAAAATGATCAAACGCATGTGTCATCATACCAAGCTGATCCATTAACAGCCCGGAAAGTTGAGACCGGCGGATACTAAGTTCAATTAAACTTGCCCTTTTGAATATATCAGTTACAAGAATAGCATCCTGGAGATTGTATTCACCCAGCGTGATTTTGTCTTCTTTGTATAATCTTTCGATTTCTTTTACTTTATTTTTATCGGAGGCGATAATTTTCCCTTCGCTAAGCAATTCTTGTGCGACTGTCTCAAGTTTAAAGTCTTCAAAATTAAAGAACGAAGATCTTAATGCAGGCGGACCATCAATAACTACCCTTCCGGTAATGCTTGCAAAATAACCTCCGGATTTTCGATATCTCAAAAATACTCTGCCGTTTGTCCGGGCTATTTCAAAGGGGATATAATATTCTTTACATTTATCTTCTAAAAACATTAGATCAAATCCTATTACATGCCATCCGATTATTATATCAGGGTCTGCCTCTTTAATCCATTTAATAAACGTAATTAATAAATCCTTTTCCGATTCGAACCAGTGGAAATATGATGGAGCGCCCCTCAATTGTTTTCCAACTATAAATATTAATTTTTCATTTTTATTTTTAGCGGTAAGATGAATTGCAATCGAATATAATTTGGTATTTTTTATCCCTGTTTCTATATCAATGGATGCAACTACAAAATCCGGGTTGATTTCACACGGTTCAATTTCCGGATTGTTAAACCGGATCATATTATCTTTTTGAATTACATCACCTGTTACTTTTATTTGCGCGTTGACGAATCTTTCCATCAGATATCTTCTCACCGGATCAATATCTGATTCAAAGGTTATAATATTTCTTTCTTCCAATTCTTTAGAGCTTATTAGAAGGTCGCGCTGCGAATTAAAATAGACGGCGTCAACGGCTCTGCCGTTAAAATTTTTTAACTTTACCGGTTTCCTTTTGAAAGGCGCCTGAAGTGAAAATGATGGCGTTACGCACTCTATAAAAAATACAGGATTATTTTTTGAAATTATAATTTCAACGGGAATGGATTCGGAAGATTTTCCGATTAGTCGAATAATGTTTCGACCCCTCAAGTCCATCCATTCACCAGTTAATATAAATACCTTCAATGATTCCATTATATTATATAAAACAATTTTTAATTGCCGTTAAATGATATCTCTCACATTTATTTGATAATTTAGATGAGTCTAAAATAATTCTTAAGATTTCTTATGTAGATGGTTAATCAATTTTTATCATGATTGATTATCCACCTTCCCATTTTATATCGAAGTTTCAATCCGTTTTGTAAGTGACGGCGTCTATCAAATTGCCCTTATCTAAGGCATTATCTTTGATTATCAATTCAAAAAGTTTATTAAGGTCGCCTTGTATCTGAACTATAGTTAATTCGTCGGAATTAATAGAAATAACATACATACCTGCTAATTCCCCTTCGGAATTTTGCTTTACATAAACCATTGTCATTTCTTTGCGGCTATAGTTCTTTACAATATATTGATAACCTCGTCTATACATTTGGTTATCAATTTTATTCACTATCGAAAGATTAATGCTAATTTGATTATTCACTCTACTATTATTCACTCCGCTCTTATATACGCTGATTTGAACTTTAGAGATACAATCAAGCATTTTATTAATAATATCGGTATTCTTACTCTGTTCCTTATTAGAATTGATAATATCTCTAGCTGCTGAAAGTCCGAAAGCACCAAGCGAAAATTCAATATTTTTATGAAATTGTCTTGGAATAGAATTAATTATTTTATTTCGTAAACTGATAAAATTACTATCAACACCGAAACAACCGCTAACAAAAACGCTCATAAAAAGTAGTAGAAAAAGTAACGATAACGATTTGGTATTCATTATATAACGCTTCATTTGTTTTTTATTTTTCCAAGTTCGGGAATATTAAATTTCTTTCCCAGTTTACCGATAGTTTCTAATTTTATCCTTCCCACAATATTTATAAAAGAGGCTTCTCCATCCTTTTGAAAATTAGTTACGACCAATCCGTCAAAATTGCCTTCATTATCGGATTTTATATATACATTGGTTACATTGTTATTGTTTTTAACCTTTACAATTCTCTTCCAGTTTTTATCTATAAGATTTTTATCTACTTTGTTCATTATCAGCATAATGGCTTTAGAATCTTTTTTGTTCACACTAAAAGAGTTCACTCTAATCAATTTTAATCCTTCTAATAAATTTGTTAATGACGAATCTTTTTCTTGCGACATTTTTGCAACCAAATCAAGCAGATCTTTTCCAATAAAAAATCCCTTTCCGGAAAAACAGTTACAATTGAAGGAGAAGTAACT
>CBFDUR010000149.1:0-5549 GCA_965613005.1 uncultured Ignavibacteriales bacterium | reverse complement strand
CCTTAAAATTGTGGCGGAATCTATGCTTTTGGATAAAATTAAATTCTCTCTTAGTATTTTCAATATATCGAATAGTTCATTTTTTTGTTGACAATAGGTTTGTAATTTTTCCCAATAATAGTTACCGTGTTGCATAGATATTTCCAATATCAGAGAATCTGATATATTGAAAAAGGGAGAGCGTAATATCCCTACTAATGAAGTATCGTTTTTATCATCGAGGAAAAAAGAAAAATAGTTGTATATGTCATAAACCGACTGCCTTTGATAAAATCCTTTACCACCCAGTATTATAAAGGGAATATTGAACTTAATAAATACCTTCTCGAGTTCTTTAAAAGATTTACGTTTGCGACATAAGACGGCAATATCTCCCCAATTTATTTTTTCATCATTCTCAGTCGACCCTATTAATTTCAATATCCTCCTTGATAGCAATTCTGCTTCATCGTTATCGAATTCTTCTTGCCGTTTAGCATCACTTTCAGTAAGATTGTGTAAGCTTAATGCATTATCCCTTCCGGCAATCAGGATTTCAATGTGCCCTTCAAATTCATCGCTTCGAGCACAAACCAAATTTGAATGGGATACTTCGTTAAATAATTCTTTTGGATTGTGAAATAAATTTTCAAAAAGTAAGTTTGTAAACAAACACAATGCGGGCGCCATTCTAAAACTATCGGGTAAAGATAATATAAAATTCTTACCGGAAGTTGATTCAATATCTTTTCTTGTTCTAGTAAATATCTCCAGCTCTGCGTCACGAAACATATAAATACTTTGTTTTTCATCACCCACTACAAATAAATTATTTTTCTTTAAATCATCCAATATCGGAAAATATATATTATATTGGATTTCATTGGTATCCTGATATTCATCTATCATTACATACTTATATTTCTCAATAAGCGAATTTTTTACTTGCTGATTTAATATAATTTTTTGAGTATTTAGTAATATATCTTCGTAATCCAAATAACCATTTTCTGCTTTTTTCTCATCATATATTTTCAAAGTATCATTAAATAATTGAATAATAGCTTTCCCAAATTTGGCTAATCCCGGTTCTGCGTTATTATTAGAGATTGTATCTTCCAAATAATTTAAGTATGAAAAATATTCTTCTAAAAATTTAGTATCATTTTTAGTTTGCTTTCTATATTTTTTATCAAAATAGCTCCTAATTCTAATTGTAGTGAAATTTGTAAATGCTAGATTTTTTATCATACATAATAAGTTGATAACTTTTTCAAAATCCTTTTCCTTTGATAATCGGGCAATAAGATTTTTAACTTCCAAAGCAATAGTATTGTTGGGTTCATTTTCCAATATAAAGTCATTAATACCGGTTAAACTTCTTATTACAAAATCAAAATCATTAAGAAAAATCTTATCTATTAAATTGATATATGAATCATGGAAAAATCGGGCTATTTCTTTTTCTTCCCGATTATATAATAATTCGTCAATTTTAAGAACATTTTTACGATTTTTGACGAGGTGGATTAATTCCTTAGCCAATATATCTTTCGAAGCAAAAACCCTTATCAGATATTTTAATAGCTCTGATTTACCTTCGTCATTGATAGAACTCTTTATCACCTGTTCAACAGACAATTCAATTAACTCATTGGAAAGCTGTTCATCTATTGCAATAAAGTTTGCATCCAAATCAGATTCAACAGGATGTTCTCTTAAGATATCCATACAAAAAGAATGAATAGTAGATATATTTGCCGATACAAGTTGCCTCCTTATGCTTTTCAATTTATTTATTTCATTCGGATCAGATGATTCTTTAAGTTTATCATCTATCTCTTTAGCAATTTTTTTATATAATTCACTCGCTGCCTTATCGGTAAAAGTGATTGCAGCTATATTTCTTAACTGAATATTTTCAGATAACGCAACTTCGAGATATCGTTTTGAAAGAACAAAAGTTTTTCCGGAACCGGCATTAGCTGTTAGTAAAATATGGTTTGTGATATTCAGGGCAGCTTTTTGATGTGGAGTTAAAGTATTCATTTGTCTTTATCTTTATTAAAAACAGGAATAATAATTTTGAATTTCGTTCCTGAAGTTGAACTTTCCATTAATGAAATACTCCCGTTGATCCCTTCTAAAGATCTTTTAGCAAGTTTTAACCCTAATCCCATGCCTTTATCTTTGGTTGTAAAATTCGGCTCAAATATTCTGCTTTTAATTTCAGCGGTCATTCCCTTTCCGTTGTCACTAACGATTATTGAAACACCTGCTAGTTCCCTCCGGATCGAAACATCGATACGGTTAGCTTTTGCCTGAATGGAATTCCTTATTAAATTTATGAATAATCTTCTTAACTGCGAATCATCCGCTTCTATTAAGATAGAATCAGAATCTGAAGATATTTTTATATTAATTTTCTCATCAAAAAATAAGTTGGAAGTATCACGAAGAATAGGGATAAGGTCCAACACTTTTAAATTATAATTAGGCATTCGAGCAAATCTTGAAAATTCTGAAGCAATTAAGTTGAGATTTTCAATTTGGTTTAAAATGGTTTTTGAAACTTTATCAAATATCGGATCAAAGTTTTTATCTTTATTATTATAAGAAGCAATTAATTGCTGAACGGCAAGCTTCATCGGGGTAAGTGGATTTTTAATTTCGTGAGCAACTTGTTTAGCCATTTCCTTCCATGCATTCTCCCGTTCCAACGCAGCCAACTCGGTTTGATTTTTTTGAAGTTCTTTTATCATAGTATTAAATCCATCGATTAATTTTCCTATTTCTCCCTCATCATTATTCCTTAAAGTAACATTTAAATCGCCCCTAGCCACGGCAGTTGTAGCTTTAGTTAACCTTCTAATCGGTGAAGATATTTTATCGGCTAAAATTGTGCTTATTATTATAATGATTAAAGTTGCAAAAGAATAAACTCCGAATAAAAATACATCTATATCGATAACGGAAAAAGTTAATCTTACTTTATTGAATGCATCGTTTACTCCCAGAATAAAATCGCGTCCTCTAATCATAATCCTTTTGTAATATGCATCATAAATGAAATTTTCGATTTTTTGTTTAGTTAAATATTCTCTGTAGCTTAAATAATTTAACTCATAATATGCCTGTGGATCAAGATTTTCACTAAATAACCCGATATTATAATATTGATTTTTCGAATTATAGATTTGATTATGTCCCTCATATATTGCAAAAGAGATACCGAAATCCTTACCTGCGGTTTCAAATGCTTTAATGTAATTAGTGCTTTTTGTTTCTTTCATCTCTTCTGATATATACTGTTCAATATATTTTGATCTTTCACTAAGTTCATTAAATATAGCAGTCTGACTTCTTTGTTTGACTACCTGCCTATTATAAACAGCAAGAATTATCACAGGCAATAATGAAATAAAAAGGAACGTAGCAAGTAGTTGCGTTCTGAAACTATACTTAATTTTTTTAAAATTAATAATTAAAAGAATTAAAAATAGAGTAATAATAAATAAACTGTGGATGATGAATATCTTAAAAAAATTATATAATTCCCAAGAAATATTTTTTTCTTTCAATGAAACGGAAGTAATTTTAGCAAATTCTCCGGTTCCGGTTTTTAAAACAAATGTTACATAATTAATTCCATTCAAATTTAGAATTAACCATGCTTCATTATCTTGGGAAAAATCAGCATTAAGAATAGGTTTGATTTGATCCCGGGAAGGATAAATATCACCATAAACTTGTATTAATTTTGAATCTGAAAATTCAAAAATCTTAAGATGTTTAATATCGATAACGGAATTAATAATGTTTGACTTCGATTCCAAAAAATCCGGGATGTTTTGTGCCCCTAAGTTTTGCATATTAAAACTAATCGAAGCTGCTACATAACCGATTGGAATACCTCTGTCGTTAATAGGAATAATTCCGGTAATTACCCTATTTATAGAATCACTAGGATCATTTACCTCTATAATTTTAGGTCGCGAATTGCTTAAATTATTAAAAGCCGTACCGTGTATTGCAAACGTATCAACTCCAACCTCGAACTTACCAATCATTTTTTGATTATTGTTAAATAAAGTAATTGAGGAACTCAATGATTCTCTCTGCAGCGAACTATTACTCCAGATTAAAAATGCTGCAGCATTATAATTAATATCATTATTAATAAATGTATTTAGTACATTGGGATTATTATTCAAATTTTCCAGTGTTTCAGTTATCAGGAAACGCAAAAGATGATCATTTGAACGATTAATCTCCAATGCAGTTGTTTTTAATGAATTCTTTTCCAATTGTAAATTAAAAAAGTTCATCAATGTAATGGTAATTATCGAAGCAATAACAGTTGCGTATAAATAATTATAAACCGATGATATTTTTCCAACTAACAATTTGTAGATTAATAAAAAAATAAGAGTAATAAAAATAATGCTTAAGGTGGGTGTGATCAGCGGCTCATGTTGCTTTTGAATAAATATAATACCAACTATTTGAAATGAAATAAATATTATAAAAAATGCCGGCAGAAAATATTTTCTTTCTCTTTTTTGTATGAATAAAAATAAAATTAAAACAACAGCACTTAAAAATAAAACCGCCGATATCCCAATTAAAAGAACATTTAAATTCATTAAAACTGAGGCTAAATTGGGAATTAAAGCAGGTTCTTTAAAATATCTGATCGTAGAATCGAAAATTACACTTTTAATTGAGGCGCTCAATCCTCTAAGTGTAATCAAAAAAACAAAAACAATCGGTATAAAAATAACCGGAAGAAATAAAATACTCTTATGTTTCGATGACTCCTTTGAACTAAGGTAATCCGTTAAATATCTGAAAGCAGTAATTACAATAATAAGTAAAAACAAATTTGTGATAAAAAACTCAACCGGAGATTTAACTATACCCCCGACAAAAGTAGTTGAAAATAGTGACGGATCTGTTAAGAACCCCCTCACAAAGTTCGAGGGTATTCCCAAATAATATAATATAGCTCTAAATGCCGCACAGTAAAAAACAAATAAAAGTAATTTCAATGAGCAGTATTTTAGTTGCTTATATTCATTTCGAAAACCAAATGCCACAAGTAAAAAACCGAATGCAACTAATATCGTTTGAATTTCATCAGCCTGAGTATAAATTAAATTTGTTGCTGTACCTAAAAAGGGTTTAACAAAACTTACAGTGCCAATTTTATCATTTTTATTGTTAAGAAAAGAAAATGAATGTACCCTCCCATTCTTTGGGGCTTCAATAAAAGGATTATAGGATATTGTAAATTGAGTTAAGAATTTATTGGAAAGCGCTTCAGAAAAATTAATTTGCTCATAATAGATGTTTTGAAGTTTATAATGTTTTTCTATCGGTAAGCTCACTAAAAAATAGAATTGATCATTACCTACAACCACTGTTTCCGTTACTGTTAAATAAGTAACTAATTCACTGTTGTAGAAATGAGCCTCCCCGATAGGAAATGCTAAGGGAAATACATCGATTTGAGGAACTGCTAAATATCTACTCCATGCAATTAACTTTCCATTCGGTGCTAGAATTTC
>CBFDUR010000148.1:0-5556 GCA_965613005.1 uncultured Ignavibacteriales bacterium | reverse complement strand
CATGTTTTTTCTTAACTTTGCACCGGTACCTTTTCCTCCAAAATTAGGAATAGAAGGTTCTTCATGTAAATATTTCCCTGTTCCGTGCCCGCATAAGACTTTCACCACAGAAAATCCGTTTTTTTCCACATAATCTTGAACAGCAGCACCAATATTGTTAACTCTTCCTCCATCTTTTGCTTGTTCAATGCCTATATAAAGAGATTTTTCTGTAACATCCATAAGCTTTTGTTTTTCTTCGGAAATATTTCCCACGGCAACTGTTAAAGCTGCATCACCGAAATAGCCTTTTTTTTCAACTCCAACATCTAATGAAATTATTTCACCTTCTTTAAGAACTCTATTCCCCGGTATTCCATGGACTACTTGATCATCAATTGATGCACATATCGAAGCCGGATAATTAATAGACGAGCCACCTTGCGAATATCCTTTAAATGCAGCTTTAGCTTCTTTGCTTAAGATGTAATCTTCCGCAATTTTATCTAATTCATAAGTTGTAATTTCCGGCTTTACATACTTTTTCATTAATTGCAACGTTTCTGCAACTATAATACAACTTTCTCTAATAAAGTCAATTTCTTTTTTTGTCTTAATATAAATCATAAATGTTCTCTATTTCCTAGATTTTACTTTACCGCTTTTCATAAATCCATCATAATGTCTCATCAATAAATGAGATTCAATTTGATGCAAAGTGTCGAGAGCAACACCAACAATAATCAATAAACTTGTCCCTCCGAAAAACTGTGCAAATCTTCCTGAAACGCCCCAACCTGAAACGAAAGCCGGAAGTATTGCAACAATTGCAAGAAAAATTGAACCAGGCAAAGTAATCTTTGTTAAAATATTATCAATAAATTCAGATGTTTGTTTTCCAGGCCTTATACCCGGTATAAAACCGCCTTGTTTCTTCATATTATCGGCCACATCCTTCGGATTAAAAGCTATAGCAGTATAAAAATATGTAAAGAAAATAATCATCAGCGCATAAACAAAAGAATAAACAGGTGAAGTATAAATAAAATATTTACTCAAGCTCTGCAAAAAACCATTATTTGGAAAAAATTGAAGAACAGTAGCAGGAATAAACATTATAGATTGAGCAAAGATGATAGGCATAACCCCTGCAGTATTAACACGTAAGGGTATATATTGCGTAACACCTCCATATACTTTCCTTCCGACCACTCTCTTTGCATACTGAACAGGTATTCTTCTCGTCCCTTCCGTAACTAAAACTACACCCATGATTATTAAAAACATAAAGAAAAAAATTACAATTTCAACTACAAGGCTTCTGGTACCTTCACTAATCATTCGATATTCATCGAGAAGTGCGAAAGGGAAACGATCAATAATACCAATGAAAATTATTAACGAAATACCGTTTCCTATACCTTTGTCGGTAATTTGTTCACCCAACCACATCATAAAAATTGTTCCGGATGTCAATATCAAAATTGTCGAAAAAATCCACGAAAATCCTTGGATAGGCACCGGAACAACAGGCAAACCACCAACATTAGTACTCAACAATTTGATTGTAACGCCCCAAGCTTGAAGAGCGGATATTAAAATTGTCCCATACCTGGTTAATTGAGTAATTTTCCTCCTTCCACTCTCACCTTCTTGTTGGAGTTTTTGGAAATAAGGAACCACTGCTTCCATCAATTGGATGATAATGGCTGATGAAATATAAGGCATAATTCCCAAAGCAAAAATTGCAGCATTTGAGAAAGCGCCGCCTACAAATAAATCATACAATCCGAATAAAGTATTAGCTGATTGATTTTTTGTACTTTCAGCCAAAAGTGTTGCATCAATACCCGGTAGAGTAATGTGGGCACCAAGCCTTACAATAAAAAGCAGAGCCAAAGTATAGAAAATTCGTTGACGAAGCTCATGAATTTTAAATATATTTCTGAAAGTATCTGTAAATTTTGCCATTTATTCCCAGGTTAAATCCTTTTTATGGTTCCGCCTGCCGCCTCTATTTTTTCCTTTGCAGATTTGCTGTATGAATTAACTTCTATGTTTAATTTTGTTGTTATATTTCCGTTACCAAGTAATTTTACCGGATGTTTTCGGCTTGAAATTAAACCGTACTTTATAAAAGTATCGGCAGTAAAGTTAACATCTTTTAATCCTTTTTGAACGATCAATTTTTGAAGCGAATCGACATTAATTACTTGATAATAAACTTTAAATTTATTTGTAAACCCAAATTTAGGGACTCTACGTTGAAGAGGCATCTGACCACCTTCAAACCAAGCTCTATGTTTAGCACCGGAGCGAGACAATTGTCCGTTCATACCTCTGGTAGATGTTCCGCCGTGGCCTGAACCTTCACCACGCCCGATTCTTTTTCTGTTCTTTCTCGAGCCTTTTGCATATTTTAAATTGCTTAATATATCCATTATCAAACCTTATTTAATTTCTTCGACTTTTACCAGGTGAGAAACCTTATTAATCATTCCTCTGATTTGAGGAGTATCGTTATGAACTTTTGTCCAATTCGGTCTACCTAATCCTAGCGCTTTGATTGTACGTTTTTGGTCTTCCGGTCTATCAATAATACTTTTTGTTTGTGTAATTTTTATTTTACCCATCATCAAACTCAATTATGAATTGAATAATTCTTTAATAGTTATTCCTCTTTTATGCGCCATTTTTCGAGCATCAATTTGCTGTAAAAGGCCGTTTAAGGTAGCCTTAACTTGATTATGTGGATTACTTGAACCAAGCGATTTGGTTAAAATATCCTGGATACCGGCAGCTTCCAAGACCGCCCTGACACCCCCGCCTGCAATTAATCCCGTTCCCGGAGATGCAGGTTTCAATAGTACTTTCCCTGCGCCATATTTGCCAATGATTTTATGAGCAATGGTACCTTTTATAATAGAAACTTGAACTAAAGTTTTCTTTGCATCGTCAATACCTTTCGAAATAGCGTCGGTAACTTCATTAGCTTTGCCTAGACCTACCCCAACAGTACCGGCTCCATTACCTACCACAACGATGGCATTGAAGCTAAAACGTCTTCCACCTTTTACAACCTTAGCAACACGGTTAATATGAACTACTTTTTCTTTTAAACCGTCCATTTCATTCGGCTTTACATTTCTCAAATTATACTCCAAAAACTTACTTTATTATAATAAAATTTAATTATATTAAAAACATAATAGGCTGCCGGGAGAGGATTCGAACCTCTACAGACGCCTCCAAAGGGCGTAGTCCTGCCATTAGACGACCCGGCAATAATCGATATAACTTGCCATTAAAATTTTAACCCTCCTTCACGTGCACCTTCAGCAACAGCCTTTACACGTCCATGATATCTGTATCCGTTTCTGTCAAATACTATTGAATTTACTTTTTTCTTTTTCGCCTTTTTAGCAAGAAGATTTCCTACGATCTTACTGCCGGTTATTTTACCTTTTGTATCTTTTATTTCTTCTTTTATTTCTTTTGATAATGAAGAAGCTGCGACAATCGTATTGCCCTTAGTGTCATCTACTAGTTGAGCATATATATTATTCAAACTACGATAGACAGTTAATCTTGGCATTTCGGACGTACCCGAAATAGATTTTCTTATTCTAATTTTTGAACGTAATCTAGAATTTTCATTCCGTTTAATCATGATTTATTTAATCTCCAAAAATTTTATTTACTAGCAGTCTTTCCAGCTTTTCTTTTTATCTGTTCATCAGAATATTTAATACCTTTCCCTTTATATGGTTCCGGTTTTCTGATTGATCTTATTTTTGCAGCGACCAATCCTAACAATTGCTTATCGATACCGCTAAGCACTATCTGAGTTTGTGTAGGGGTTTGGATTGTAATTTCTTCCGGAGGAATAAAATATATAGGATGTGAATATCCAATATTGATTAAAAGATTTTTACCCTTCATCTCAACCTTATAGCCCACACCTACGATATTTAGTGTTTTCCGGTAAGCTTCAGTAACGCCTAGAACCATATTCTGAATTAGAGCCCTTGTTAAACCATGCAAAGCCTTATTCTCTTTTTTATCATCAGGTCTAGTTACCAAAATTTCATTATTAGTTACTGCAATATTCATATTTTTATGAAAAGCGTTCTCCAATTCACCTTTTGGTCCTTTAATTTTTAGATTGTTACCACTCTTAGTAACTGTAACACCTTTCGGTATTACGACAGGTTTTTTACCGATTCGTGACACTTTCAAACTCCATTCAATAATTTACCAGATATAACAAACAACTTCACCCCCGATTGATTGAGCTATAGCTTCTTTATCGGTTAGTAATCCTTTAGAAGTGGACATAACCGCTACTCCAAGCCCATTAAGTACACGGGGTATTTTATGGGAATTTTTATAAACACGCAAACCCGGTGTACTGATTCTTTTCAGCCCACTAATTGCGGATATGCCGTTTCTATATTTTAAGATTATTCGAATTAAATCTTGTTTATTATCTTCTATAATAGTGTAATTTTCTATAAAATTTTGTCTCTTTAATATTTCAGCTAAATTCCTCTTCATATTTGAAGCAGGAATATCAACTCTAACTTTTTTTGCATTAGATGCATTTCTAATTCGAGTTAGAAAATCTGAAATTGAATCTGTTACCGGCATATAAATTCTCCTTTTACCAACTTGACTTCTTTAAGCCGGGTATTTCACCTCTTAGCGCCATCTCTCTTAAAACTAAACGCGAAACACCAAATTTTCTATAGTAAGATCTTACTCGACCCGTAAACATACAGCGATTATTCAATCTTACCGGCGAAGCATTTTTAGGTAATTTTTGAAGTGCTTCATAATCACCTTTTTCTTTTAATTCTTTTCTTAGCTTGGCATATTTTTCAACAAGTTTGCGACGTTTCTCTTGCCTGGCTATTAAACTTTTTCTTGCCATAAAACTCCTAATTAAGCTGTTTTAACTTCTCTTTTTCTAAATGGGAAACCAAAAGCACTTAATAATTCATATGCTTCATTGTCGGTTTCCGCCGTAGTTACAAAAGTAATATCCATACCTAAAACTTTTACAATTCTATCAATATTTATTTCGGGAAAGATAATTTGTTCTTTAATTCCTAAAGTATAATTTCCTCGTCCATCAAAAGATTTATCGGATAATCCTCTAAAATCCCTAACACGGGGAAGATCAATATTTATTAGCCTATCCATAAATTCGAACATTCTATTTCGCCTTAGCGTAACCATTGCACCTATGTTTACACCTTGCCGGAGTTTAAAATTCGAAATAGCTTTTTTAGCTTTTCTAACCCTTGGTTTTTGTCCTGTTATTGTTCCCAGTTCTTTTATAGCTTCATCTAATATTTTAGGATCGGAAACTGCTTCACCGACACCCATATTCACAACGATTTTGTGTATTTTCGGCACTTGCATAACACTTTTATAATTAAATTTTTTCATCAAAGCAGGAATAACGTCACGTTTATAAACTTCAGTAAGACGCGTTACTATTTTAATTTCCTGCTCCGTAGTTTTTGAAGCAGTTTCCTTTTTCGAGGTTTTGCTTTGTTTATTTCCTGTTCC
>CBFDUR010000147.1:0-5559 GCA_965613005.1 uncultured Ignavibacteriales bacterium | reverse complement strand
TGATTAGGTGAACAGATACTTAAATAATCAATTTTATTTCCGGTAGAACCTCTTCTCAGTTTTTCCAAATGTCTGTCAAATCTTTCAAATTCAGTAAAAAAACTCACTTCAGGAAAATATTTATCTAATATTCCAACGGAATCATGCGGGTCTAATGCAGCTATCAATAAATTGTCCGTATCCTTAATAGCAGTTAGATGTCGAGGGGCAATATAACCGGCTACACCTGTTATTGCAAAATTTTTCATAGAAATAATTCCTGTTTTAATCAATCATCTTTAAGTTGTTATAGTTTTTGTTTTCTTTTTGTTCTTAAATTCGATAAGAAGGGTTATAATTAAACCGATTAAAACAAGAGAACTTAATATTAATGCCAAGTATTTACTTATTATAAAACTTAACGGGGAATATTTAAAATATACTATATGTTTCCCTTTAGGGACTATAATACCCATAAATCCATGGTCGGTTTTATAAATTCTTGTTTTTTCTCCATCAATATATGCTTTCCATCCGGTCGGTAAGTAAGTATCTCCAAAGAACAGAAAATTATTACCTGAAGCATTAACATTGATTTTTACAAGCTCATCCCTATATTCGGTAATTTTTGAATAGGCCGTTGAATCCGGAGGATCAACATTTAATTTTACTCCGTTAACAAAAGCCACATTTTTAGGATCAAATAAATTCCGTTTTGCCATTTCTAAAACTTGAATATCCGGTTTTTGTTCGATTTTATTAACAAAATACGCTCTTTGTAATGCATTATTATTTTTATATACAATTTCTTTCTTACCTTTATAAATTTCTTCAAAACCCGGCCATGGTAAACTATTTGAAGTAATGATATACTTTACATTCAGCATTCGCCAAAGAGTTCGATTTATAGGACCTATTACATCCATCAAATCTTGATATGAACGAGGCTTTATAGCAGAATAACCATAAAAATCTTCGACCATAAAATAAGCATTATAATTCGAATTATTATTCAAAGAGCCATAAGAACCGTCCTGTTTCATATTTAAAATTCTGAACGGTTCTTTATTGTTTTGACTTTTAATTACTTGAATATATTTAGGGGTATTAAATATCTTATTAATATCAGGTTGATCCGTATATCTTTCTCCGCGTGCATCGATCCTCCACAGATCGATTATAGTTAGAGCAATGACAAATAAAATAAATGAGTCCTTGCTTATTTTACGGTTTAAATAATAAAATGCAGCTCCGAAAGTTAGTGTGGAAAGACCGAAGGCAAATAACAAATCGGTATTAAACATACCCGCCATATACTTGGAAAGTGCGTTAAACTGTTGCGCCATTCGAGGTTGAGTAGTTTGAATTGAAGCGATGTACTCATTTACCCTTCCAATAAACCATTGTGATATTACACTATCGAATAGAAGCGAAAGGACAAAAATACCGCCGAAAGCAATTGCAATATTTTTAATAACATTTATTAACTTAGGGTCTCTTTTATCTCTGAGAGAAATTATTTTCATCAGACCCAATCCGGCAAGGATAGGAAAAGTTACCTGATCAAGCACCAGTATCATGGACGGGACTCTGAATTTATCAAAAAAAGGCAAATAATAAAATAAAGGATCAAACAAAACCGGGAAATTCTTTCCGAACGAAATTAATAAAGCAATGCCTGCCAGTATCGTCAAGAACCGGACAAACGGTTCATTCCATCGCGTAAAAATTCCGAACAAAGCTAAGAAGAAAATCAGAACACCCATATACATTGCAACATCAACAAAAGGCATTTGCCCAAAATATGTATTTACTTCCACATCGCGACCCTTTGTAAGAGATCCGTTATACACGGAATTCCCAAATCCATAATATGAAGGTACAATAAATGTTAAAACCTCACCCGGTGAGAATGACCAATTTGTGTGATATTTATAATAAGCCGTCGATGATTCGTTTTCTACTTTTGATACTTTTGCAACTATACTTTTCCCGCCTCGTGTTGAATAGGGCAGATATTGATAAATTTGAGAGAAATTATCCAATTGGATAGCCGATGCAATTAAAGCGGCAAATACTAAAGCACCCGCCGATTTTAATATTCTTTTGGTGAATTGATTATTTTTCTTTATTAATCCCCTCAAAATGTAATAGATATAATAAATTGCAATCGCAAAAAATGTATAAAAAATAATTTGTACGTGAAAACCTTGCAGCATTATTTGAAAAGCTATAATAAGCAGTAAAATATCAATTACTTTGATTTTCTTTTCGAACCTAAGAATTTCTAAAAATATCAAAGGGTACATGCTCAATGCAACTAATTTCGTAACATGCCCGATAAATAAGAAAACAATTAAACCTGTACTGAAAGATGTAGCGATTGCGGTAAATAAACTTACTAAAGTATTTTTAGTAAGATACCTCATCAAGAGAAAAGAATTTATTCCCAGTAATATCAAATAGAATGTCCAAATTGCATAAGGAACAGAAAAGGGGCTGACAAAAATTTGTTTTAAAGTTGTAATTCCTACCCAAATCAGGTTAAACCATTTATAACCGGTTCCTATTGCATAAGCAGGCATACCCAAAAATATTAAAGGATTCCATAATGTATAACCGCCTTTATGATATTTCACATAATTTGCCATACTATGACTGGAAATAATGTCACCTGATTGAAAGGTTTTATCTCCAAAGAAAAGCGGATTTAAAAAGATCAAAAAAAGTATGAAAATCAGTAATATTACTGCAAGTAGATGATATTTTTGAGGGAGGATTTCTTCCAAATTAAATTTAGCAAAGAATCCTTGCGGTTCTTTCTTTTGTTGTTTGCTGCTTTTTATTGATTTTGTCATTTAAACACCGTTAAGCTTTATTAAAGATACTTTCGATTTTCCATGGATTTACTTTCGAACAATGTAGTTAACACCGGCACCTATTTTATTATTTGAATGAAAATCGATAAACATCATCACAAATGTAAATAAGATGGTTATTACATAATAAAAAGGTAATACAATTAAAAACAACTTTGAAATATTCAATAATTGCATTGGATACTTTATACCTAAACGCCAAGCTTTATCACCCCAAAACCCATAAGTATATCGTGCTCGAAAAGGAGTAAAACCACGTGGGCTGAGTTTTTCCCCCAATTCTTTAAAAGAATATCCATCTCTGGCATGCTCACTTATAAAGCTTTCATTACCCTTTTCGTGAACATCACTTCCACCGTAAATTGAGGGAGTATTAATTAAAAGAAATCCGTCCGGTTTAAGTGCTTTATAAAAATTTTCAAATACTTTTAAATCATTCTCTATATGTTCCATTACATCGACGGATAGTATTAAATCAAATTCATTCTCATGATTAATCGAGGTTAAATCTTCAATACCGAATTTGACGTTATCAAGTTTTTGCTTCCGGAAAAAAAATTTACAATCTTCTATCCATTTTCCTTTTACATCAACTGCATAAATACTACAAGGTTTAAGTTTTTTTGCCATAAAATATGAATACTGTCCATATCCCGTTCCGGCATCGTAAATGGACAGTTTTTTATCTCCCGAAACACTCCTGATATTTCTTAATTCACGTCTTACATACCATGAGCGAAGGAACATAATATTTAAAATCTTATAGAATACAATCCTTAAAGAAGGACACTTGCTGGTTATTGAAGCGAATACATTTTTTATGGGATCGTAATACATAGAGTTGGATTCAAGTTAAAGTTTAAGAATTCAGTAAATCAAAAATGCCGTTAACAAAATTTTTCCAAGAATATTTTTCGACTTCTTTTTCAATATTTTTTATAAAATACTCTTCATTATTTTCGTTATAAAATTTTATTATTGCCTCCGCTAATTTTGCGGGATTTTCTTTTTGAACTATATATCCCGTTTCGCCGTCACTAATCACTTCACTTAGCCCTCCTACGTCCGTGGCAATAACAGGTTTCCTAAAGTTAAGAGCTATTTGCACTATTCCACTTTGTGTTGCGTTCCGATATGGCAAAATTACAGAATCTGCAGCAGAAAAGTAATATTTTACTTCCGAAGTGGGAATAAAATTTGTAAATAAATACACCTTATCTTTTAGATCAAGCCCATCGATCAATTTAAGGTATTTTTCTTCATTCGAATAAAATTCACCGGCAACCATTAATTTTACATCTAAATTATTTTTAAGAAAAGACATTGCCGATAACAGGACATCCAAACCTTTATAATCGCGTATAAAACCGAAGAATAATATTAACTTTTTATCCGTCAATTTTAGATGTTCTTTTGCTTCTTCTTTTGGAAGCGGCAGCCCAAAGTTTGAATAGACCGGATGCTGCAATACTTTATTTTTAGCAGTCGGTTTCAATTTTAACAAATCATACTGAACTTTTTCCGATAACAAAATAAAGTAATCAACAATTTTAAAAAAATATTTAGTGAATAATATATCACCCGGTTTTTTTTCGTGCGGAATTACATTATCGCAAATTACTAAAATCCTGGTTTTATTATTTCGCTTAACAATTCTAGAAATTGTACCGAAGCAAGGGCCAAAGAACGGCATCCAATATTTGTAAATCAGTAAATCCGGAATATCTTTTTTAATTTTTAAACCGATTTTTATCCAATTAATAGGATTAATCGAATCGATCAAACTTTCGGAAGGAATTTTTTCCGTTGTTTCGCTTTTTTCAAATTGTGATCTGCCGGGGAATAAAATTGAAGGATATTGTCTTTTAAAAGTAATTACATTAACATTATATTTTTTAGTTAGTTCGTTATAAAGTAATCCGGTAAAATGCGCAATACCACCCCGAAACGGATAAGCTGTAGACAGAATTGTTATTTTCATTGATCCGGTAAACTCATCTTTCATTTTGAATTTTACAGGAAGGTATTACATCAACAATTTTTTAACTTAAAAAATTTCGTTAACCTTTTTCTTTAATAATATATTCATTTTCATTTATAGAATTTTTACCATCATCTCACCTAATAATCCCACGCTAAAAAATTGGACCCCAACGATAATAAGTAAAATACCCAAGAACAACATAGGACGGTTACTCAAAGCATGTCCGTTTATCCAATCAATAGTAAGAAATAAAAGGACTACAAAACCTATAAAAAAAGACATCGCACCGAAAAAACCGAAAAAATGCATTGGGCGTTTTATATATCTGGTTGAAAAAAGTACAGTAATAAGATCAATAAAACCTTTAAAGAATCTTGAAATCCCAAATTTTGTTTTACCATATCTTCGAGGATGATGAACAACGGCAAGTTCGGAAACAGAAAAACCTTCCCAGTCCGCCAACACCGGCATGTAACGATGCAATTCACCATAGACTTTAATAATATCCGTTACTTCTCTTCTGTAAGCTTTTAATCCACAATTAAAATCATGGATTTTTATACCTGTTATTAGTCTGGTAACGAAGTTAAAAAATCTTGAGGAGTATTTTTTTAATAATGGGTCGTGTCTTTTCCTTTTCCAACCGGAGACCAAATCAAAACCTTCATCTAATTTCTTCAATAAATTTATTATTTCCGCCGGATCATCTTGCAAATC
>CBFDUR010000146.1:0-5602 GCA_965613005.1 uncultured Ignavibacteriales bacterium | reverse complement strand
TCTAGAATCAAAAAAACAAAATTTTCCCTTCTCATTCTTCAAAATGGCTATCTTGCATAGTAGGGTTAATAGCTAAATAATATTTTGATGTGTTACTGTTTAAATAAGTTAAAAATTTTGTTAATGTCTTTAATCTGCTTATTTTAAAAGAAACTATTTTTATTTTCATATAACCGTTAAACAATGGGGATAAAAAAATTGATTCCGCTTAAAGATTTTTTTAGAAATCCGGAGAAAACCTCTTTTGCTATTTCACCTAACGGCGAATACCTGGCTTTCTTAATGCCTTGGAGAAATCGGTTAAACATATTTGTTCAGAAAATAGTTTCCGATGAGTTCACTAGAGTAACAAACGCAACGGGAAGAGATATTGCCGCATATTCTTGGATAAACAACAATAGATTGGTTTATTTGCAAGATAAAGGCGGAGATGAAAATTTCAGATTATATGCAGTAAATTTTAATGGCGAAAATCCAATTGATCTTACACCGTTTGAAAAAGTTAAGGTGGAAATAATAGATAAATTGGAAGAGGTGGATGATGAAATGATAATTGCCATGAATAAAAGGGACCCAAGAATTTTTGATGTATTCCGTATTAATATTAATAGCGGTGAAATGAAGCTTATCGCAGAAAATCCGGGCAATGTTACCGGATGGCTTACCGATCATAACGGTAAATTACGTATAGCAACCATTACGGATGGAGTTAATATCAGCTTACTTTATCGCGAAAAAGAATCGGATAATTTTGAAGTAATTACAACAACCGATTTTAGAGAAACTTTATCCCCTGTAATTTTCACTTTCGATAATAAATTTGTTTATGCGCTTTCAAACATCGGACGAGATAAATTAGCACTGGTAAAATATGATATCAAAAATAATAAAGAACTTGGAGCAATATATGAACATGCAGAAGTGGATATTTCCGATTTAATTATTTCTAAAAAACGTAAAATGTTAACCGGTGTTGCATTTACAACGGGGAAAAAAAGTTATCATTTCTTTGATTCTGAAAGAGAAAATCTTCAGAAAGAATTGGAAAATTTATTATCCGGCTATGAAGTAACGATAGCCGATATGAATAAAAATGAAGACAAGTTATTGGTAAGAACTTATAGCGACAAGTCAAGAGGTCCTTACTATTTTTATGATTTGAATATAAAGAAATTAATTAAACTTGCCGATGTCAGTCCGTGGTTGAGAGAAGAAGAGCTGGCGGATATGAAATCCATAAAATATCTCTCAAGAGACGGTTTAACAATTCATGGATATTTAACATTACCAAAAGATATTAAACCGACAAAACTTCCCATTGTTGTAATCCCTCACGGCGGACCTTGGGCAAGAGATGTTTGGGGTTTTGATCCCGAAGTTCAATTCCTTGCCAATAGAGATTATGCGGTTTTGCAGATTAATTTCCGAAGCTCTACCGGATATGGGAGGAAATTCTGGGAAGCCGGATTCAAAAAGTGGGGAAAAGAAATGCAAAATGATATAACCGATGGTATCAATTGGTTAATCGAACAAAAGATTGCCGATCCTAAAAGAATAGGTATTTACGGAGGTTCTTACGGAGGATATGCTACTCTTGCCGGTTTGACTTTTACACCGGAATTATATGCATGTGGAGTTGATTACGTGGGTGTTTCAAATTTGTTTACTTTATTGGACTCTATTCCTCCATACTGGGAGCCTTATTTGAAAATGTTCTACGAAATGGTTGGCGATCCCGTAAAAGATGTTGATTTAATAAAGGAAATATCACCAATCTTTAATGTAGATAAAATTAAAGCACCTCTTTTAATTGCTCAAGGTGCAAACGATCCCAGGGTAAATAAAGCCGAATCGGATCAGATAGTTGAAGCTTTAAAAAAACGCGGTATTGATGTTCCATATATTGTAAAAGAAAACGAAGGACATGGATTTCAAAACGAGGAAAATAAATTTGAATTCTACGAAGCAATGGAAAATTTCTTGGCAAAACATTTGCACGGCAAAAAGGAAGGCAAATAAAGTTCTTTATCGGAATCGTTTGATGAAAGGGGAACATTTATAAGTCACTTCCTAAAAAGGTATTCTTCTTTTGAATATATTTTGATCCTTGTTGTTAGTCACGATTCGAAAAGTTGGAATGACATTTTTGGATATGCCTTATTTATTAAACGCGATTATAAAAGATTAGTATTTGGAATCTTTAGAGATTGTAATTTGTTAACTTATTTTATTCCACCCCATCAGTATTTTCAAAGCCGGTCAAAAGATAAGACAATCCTATTGCTAATCGAATAACTCCCAAGCAAGACCAAATCTTATATTTCTTAGGGGCATTGGATAATAAGGGATTAGATAATATCGTCGGTTAAATAAATTTTCGAATGTAAAATACACTATAGCAACTTTTTGTATTACACCGCTCAAGGTAAAATCAACTGTTAATGAAGACGGAATAAACTGCGAAGGTGAATAGGAAACGGGCATGTGCATTTTGTCGTTATAATGCATTATAAAACCGGCTTTAAGATTCAAATTTGAATTGAAGAGAATACCTTCATAATAAAGCCCTGAAGTGATCTTTAATTTTGGCAATTCAATAAAATAAGAGGATGATATTTTAGAACCTGTGTAATATGCCGTTCGAGTAATTAGATTAAATTTCCATAACCGAAGTTTCAGATTTGCACTTATACCGGTTAAGTCGGGAGCATAATTCCGCGGATTAAAACCACTAACTAAAAAGGGATAAACAAAATTTTTTCTGTTAAAAATAGTAGCTCCAATATCAAAAGGATTAAAATGAGCATTAGCTCCTATTTGCCAATCATTTACATAATCCATCGAGACGGCGGTTTGATAAACCGAGTATCCGATATAAAGTTTGATTCGCTTTAATAGCCGGTAATTCAAATCGAACCCAGCCCCATAATAAGTATTCCTTTGAAGATTCAAATATTTATTTGTGGATTCATTTGAATATTTATAAAAAATGGAAGGGAATAAAGTGCTGTCAAGCATCGAAGCCGAAACTTTTGCCGATAATGTAAATATTCTGTCTGTACCAAAATACGGGGAGATCAATTCGGTTGAATTCGGAATGATAAAATTTTGTAAATTCGCATTAAGGTAATTCGCAATCAAATTAATATTAAAGTGGTTCTGTGTATATATTTGATTGAAGGATAAACCGTAAACTTTGTTTTTATTTATTATTTTTGGAGAAGTATAATTACTATTAGTGATATCACTCTGAAAATATTTGTAATAAATATTAAACTCGGAAAAGAAATTTTTTCCTAAACTTCCGAGCGCTCTTAGATTAAAGAAATGCCGTTTAACATTTTCATTCCTGTTAGGATAGTTTACCGGTGCAAGTATTTCATTATACATTACACTATCAATATTTGAAGTGGAGGCTAAAATACTATCGACATCAACGCCTCCGTTCAAGCCGGTTTTAGAATGAACGAAATCGTAGTTTGCAAGAAGATTAATTTTAGAAGATAGAAAATATTTTAATTTTAGATTAGCCTGCCATAAACTAAATGCGGAATTGATATACCGCCTGCCGGATCTTCTGTTGGTGATATCGAAAGAAGCATTAAAGCGGTTGGAAATACGAGCATTGAAGATACCGTCTACCAATGCTTCTCCGTAAGCGCCTTGATAGTATTTGATTCTCGAAAAAGGTACTTTGCTTAAAAAATCCTTTGTGATAAAATTGATAGCTACGGGGTTGTTGTATGTCCCATATAAAAATCCTCTTGTAGAAGGAATAATTTCAACGGAATCGATGAATCCGGTTTGAATTAAGTTAAGATCCAATGAGTTGGTAAGCACGTTATTCAACAATAAACCATCTTGCAGGTAAGTTACTGCATTATTACCAACTCCATACAACATACTTTCAACCGGATGCCCAATTGAGCCGTAATCTCGAATAAAAGTGAAAGGAAAAAGTTTTAGAATATCACCGGCATACCGGTAATCTACTCTATTGATAACATCGCGATCTATAAAAATATCATTTTCATATAATGGTCTTTGATAATAATATTTTAGTGAATCATAAATAATTTTCTTTCCTGCTAAAGTTGAATCTTTTACCGAAAGAGTATCATTTGTGCTTTTTGAAAGAGAATCAGCTATGAAGCTCTTTTTAAGTGTAGTAAAATGATTAACGTTTTGAGAATAAAGATTCCCTGCAATGATAAGAATAATTAATGGAAGTAATTTCATATAATAATATATACGTAAAAACTCACTCTTAAAAATCATTTATGAAAATAAATAATAAATAGAAAAGCTACAAAATTAGGCTGATATAAATTATGGTTTTTCTAAAAATGATATTTTTTTAAGGATTATCTAAATTAAAACCGTTTGAATTTGTTTCTTTTTTATATGATTTTATTTTAAATAGATTATACCCTTAAAACCGGTTCTTAGTTAAATTGAAACGGGAATTATAAAGCTCGGGATTTAAAATAAATTTTCGCTTGTGTTGAAAAACGATTCATTAGTCCATTCTAAAAAACTCAATAGTGTCATTCCAAAGTAGTGAGGTAACCGGAGAACTTCTTATCCTACAATGGGTTAAAGATTTTTCACGGAGAGTTTATACTGAACACAGGGTATGTGCTTAGAATAACACATCAGTACTTTTTAGAGTGAGCACATTCATTTCTTACTGTCTTTTTAGACTAAGCTCAAAAATAGTTTTTCAAATTTTGATTTGATAATATCAAAGTTTACTGTATAAAATTTTTTTAAAATTACGGAAAATTATAAAAATTAATTTATTATGGCTATAAGTATTTGATTTTTCATAAATTATATATAAATTAAGTCGGTTATTTTTTTATAATAAAAATGAGGATAAACTTATGGCAACCGTTAAACCGATGACAAAATCTCAAATTATTGATCATCTTGCAAAAGAGACCGGCATTACAAAAAAATTAGCCGGGCAATTTTTAGATGAATTGAATTCTTTAGCATACAAACAGGCTAAAAAAACTTTTACTATTCCTGGCTTGGGTAAATTGGTTGTTGTTAGTAGGAAACGAAGAGCCGGTCGTAATCCCGCCACCGGTGAAAAAATGATGATTCCCGCTAAAAAAGTCTTAAAGTTCAAAATAGCCAAAGCGGCTAATGATGCTGTTTTCCCGCCAAAGAAAAAGTAAAATAAAAAAGGCTGTTTCAGAAGCGAAAAATGCATCTTTTTAAAATCACGAGGCAGCCTTTTTTCTTTTTCAATTTCCTTTCATATCTTATCCAAAACTCCAACTAATTATTATAAATTAAGTATCTAAAACAAAAGGTTAATTAAGAGATTATTTCCGTTTCAATGTGCGGTTAACTTTTTTCCTTCATCGCAAATGATAATTTCATGATTATTCTTTTATTGTCTTTTAGATTAAAAGGAAACTTTGAACAAGTTAAATTCCAGCGTCCTTTTCAACCGGGAGACATAAAAGTGAGTACGGAAATTTGGATACTCAGAATCTTTGATAGATTTAGCTCTATATGAAATACAGTGGGTAGATATTTCATAACGTGGCAAACCGCAAATTAAAAAATATTATTGCCGCGAATTCTT
>CBFDUR010000145.1:0-5614 GCA_965613005.1 uncultured Ignavibacteriales bacterium | reverse complement strand
AGCCGTTGTATTATATGCGAAGTTGATATCCAAATGCGAACTATTCTCATTCTAATTTCTACCCTTCTGTTCCTTAGTCTTACAGCCTGTAGTGCTTATAAAATCGATATCCAACAAGGCAACACGATTGAAGAAGACAAACTCAGCCAACTCAAACCTGGCATGAGTAAGCAGCAAGTGCAGTTTTTAATGGGCACCGCCATGCTGATTGACCCTTTCCACCCCCAACGTTGGGAATACGTTTACAGCTTCCGAAAAGGTGGCGAAAATATGAAACGCAAGCGTATTACCATTATATTTAATGATGGGGTTTTAGCTAAGGTTGATACAAGCCAGCTAAAAGAAGTAACGTTTAACTAACGATGGTTTTTAGTTGCAACTGAATTTATTTTTCTGGGTTTATTTATTCCTGTTTTATTTATTTCATTTAAAATTTCATTTCTGATTGAATCTTTCCAAATATTGTAAATTTTCTCCTGATCGGGTTGCATCCTGCAAAAGTGAACAATTTCGGTTTTGGGCGGAAGCTCCTTTGCAACTACATCTTTTGTTCTTCTTAATATGAAAGGGTAAACCGTTTTCCTCAGATCTTCCACAACAGTTTCATCATTCTTTGAGATAGGTTTAACATAAGCTTCATTGAATCTATTCAAAGAGCCGAACATTCCGGGATTTAAAAACGTCATCTGTGACCACAACTCGGTTAAGCTGTTTTCTAAAGGTGTGCCTGTTAAACAGAGCCGGTAATTTGCATTTAAATTTTTTACAATCTTGCCGATTAAAGAAGAAGGATTTTTTATATTTTGTGATTCATCGAGTATTATGTAGTTGAACGAAAAACCATAAAACAGGTTTTGATCTCTTCTTAAAATTGCATAGCTTGTTAAAATCAAATCAAAATCTTTAAAATAAGTAGGGTTATCTTTAATCCTTCGGTTACCGGTATGACATAAAATTTTCAGTGAAGGAGTAAATTTAGCGGCTTCATTAATCCAATTAAACACCACAGATGTAGGTGCAACTACAAGACTTGTGATATTTTGTTTATTCTTTTCCTTCGCGAGCAAAGCTAAAACTTGTATAGTTTTACCCAAGCCCATATCATCGGCAAGAATACCGCCAAACTTAAATTCCTGAAGAAAATAAAACCAATCCAATCCGAACTTTTGATAATGGCGCAATTTCCCGTTAAAATCTTTAACCGGTTGTTGAGGTTTAATTTTTTCAAAGTCGTTTAATTTTTCAATGTATTTTTTAAATTCATTATCCGTTTCATAGTCTTCAGCATCTTTAAGAAGAAGATTCACTGAATTTGCTTGTATTTTCGAGAACCTTACCGAGTTATTTTTTACATTTCCAAATATCAAAGATCGCTGAAATTTTTTAATCCAATTTTCCGGTAAAATTCCCATTGAACCATCGTTAAGCCTGATATAATTATTCTTTCCTTTTATGGATTTAAATAATTCTTCTAATGGAACTGAAACGCCGTCAAATAAAATATCCGTTTGAACATCAAACCAATCAATGCCCGATACAATTTTAAATTTCAGTGAAGGAGTTGACATATTTATTTTATACTTGCTTAAATTATTTTCACCTAATACTTCAATATCATTTTCTTTAAAGAAAGTAAAATGCTTTAATAAATAATTCACCGGATCATTTCGCGGAGTAAATATGCCTTGTTGAATTTCTTTAACGTGAGTAGCTTTTATTTTTTTATAAACTTCATTTTCTTTTTGAGTATCTCTTATAATACGAATGATGGATTTATCTTTAACTACAATAGAGAAATCTTCGTTATCATTGTATGACAATTCAAAGTCGTCATATTTAAATTTTAATTTCAGTAATAGTATATTTTCTTTTTCCTCGAGATATAAAATATTTTTAACGGAAGCTTCAACCTTTTCAATATTAAATATGGAAGATTCGAGCGGAATCTCTTTTACTATATTCGGAAGTATACTTTGTTCAAAGTAAAAAAGATAATCTTTCGGGATATCGAACCGTCCGTCATTATCGATGAAAAATTCCAATTGTGAATACATGAGATTATTGACGTGGAAAATGTCGTCATTAATTTTTATCCATAAAGGATTATCCAAGACAGGTATTATTCCATCATCAATAGTTATCGGTTTGTCATCAATATAAAATTTTAAACTCAGCGTATAAAAATCTTTTGTTTCTTCGAAAAGAAGTTTGCAATAGCCTGCCTGTTTATGAATATTTACCAAGTTGTCTGTAAGGTCGTAATCATCGTAGGAATAGACAATTTTGTCAGATAGAAAAAGCAAATATTCGGAATTGATGTCTCTTTCAATAAAATATTCATAACTTCTCTTAAGTAAAAACGAGTCGGTTATAGGAAATGAAAGTTCGCCGTAATTTTTTTGAAATTTGTTCAAGATTAATTTTTCTTTCGTTTCCAAGCCGATAAAATCATCCGGATTCAATGAGTTTAAGCGTGTAGTTTTTGATACATAATCGTATTTATTAATAAACTGTTTCATTGCATATAATACGGTCTTATAACTCAATATCTTAATTCCGTAAACGATAGTATAATTTCGATTTGATTTTTTAAATTTCTCTTCTGAAAGTAATCTTTTTGCTTTATTCTTAAATAGGGTAAATCTTGCATCTTCTTTTTTCCTTTTAACGGCTTCAATAATTTTCCTTTTATACTCTTCATTTAGAGAACTTCCGGTTTTTAAGTTTTCATTTCTGTTTATAAACAGATTTTCCCAGTCGTTTTCTTTTAGAGATGAAGAAAGTTGAGTGTCGTTTGAAAATTGTGAATTCAGTTTATTAAAAAAATCTTTGTCTCTCAGTTTATAAAAGACGGCGGATAAATGTTTACAATTCGCCGTCTCAAAATAAGGGCATGAACAATAAAGCTCTATATTATTAATATTATCTGCCTCAAAATTAATATTAACATAATATTTCTCTTTACCCTGTACATTGGCAAAAACTTTATAGCCTTTTATTTCTAAATTATATACTCTGTCTTCATTTTTATATGCTAGGCCTCTTCTTTTGATTACCGGAAGAAATAATTTGTTCACTATTATATCAAAAGATATCATTAAAAAAATCCTTCTTTTAAATTAAATGATATAAGTTTATATTTAAGATTTAATCATTTAAAATATAATGCATTATTAATTAAACGGTAAATATAGCTCAAGCAATTTGAACGTTCAATGCGTTAAGTTTTATAAAATACTTCCGTTGTTCCGGCTCAAAATAAATTCATACATATAGGTAAAAGAATAACAATGAGATTACTGATTATTGCTCTTTCGGGTATTGGAGATGCATTAATGTTTATACCGGCTTTAAGGCTTATTAAAAATAAATTTCCCGAAATAACAGTCGATACTTTAGTTATGTTCAAAGGAGTAAAGGATATTTATGAAAGAAACCGGAATTTTGATAAAGTTATTTATTTCGATTTTATTTCAAGGGGATTAATTCCTTCGCTTAAATTTGTTTTGGGTCTGAGGAAAAAATATGATGCTTCCATCAATGTTTACCCTTCCAACAGAAAAGAATATAATATCATTAATTTTTTGATTGGTGCTAAAAAACGTGCGGGAATAAATTATCTTAGGCAGAATTTTAAAAATCTCGGATGGCTGAATAATGTTTCAATTACCGAAAATGATTCTTTACACAACGTGCAGGAAAATATAAAACTATGCGAAAAATTATTAAATATAAATTTCGTTGAAGAGCCGGATCTCGAATTTCAATTGACAAAAGACGATGAAAAGTTTGCTCATGAATTTTTCTCCGTTAACAATATTACCGGCTCCGATTTAGTAATAGGATTTCATCCGGGCTCCGCTACGTTAAAAAACCACATAAACAGAAGATGGGAGCCTGAAAAGTTTGCTGCGTTAAGCAAAAGATTAATTGAAGTGCTTAATGCTAAAATGCTAATCTTTGGAGGTCCGGAAGAGAGGGAATTAAAGAAAAATATAATTTCAAAAACTAATTCGGCAAATTCATTTTTAGTTGAATCCGGTAATTTAGCTCAGAGCGCTGCCGTTATGAAAAGATGCACTGTTTTCATTTCGAATGATTCAAGTTTGATGCATGTTGCATCTGCACTGAAATTAAACGTAGTTGCGATAATAGGTCCTACCAACCCAAATTACATCCATCCCTGGCATACGGCTTATAAAATTATAACTTTAAATTTAGACTGCTCTCCGTGTTTCATATACTCACCACGCCCTTTAATCTGTTTCAGAAATGATGTAAAGTTTAAATGCATTAAAGAAATAAACGTTGATATGGTTTTTGATGCAGTCCTGAATTTTGCCCGGTGATCTATTTTAAATCAAACTAAGCAGTATTCAGAAATTACAGAATGAAGAATTTCAGTTAATTTTAATAAACAGTCAAAGTAAAATTCCAAAGTTTGTTATTACCGGATGTAATTATGCATGCACATCAACTTGTTTCAAGTAGATAACCGGATTTTAATTAATTATGCCGATTGTTTAATTCGATAAATAGATAATCGATAATTTCATCCACCGAATTAAAGCATTTTATTAAACCGGATTTTCTTCCTTCTTTTGAAATTTGTTCATCCATTATCTTCACAATACTTTTCCACATCTTTGAATGACAAGCAATGGGTTTCTTCTTAGAAAGGGATTTATTTATTAGTTCCCAAACAACCGCTAATTCAAGGAGTGTCCCGGTACCGCCTTGCAGAACGACATAGGCATCGCCAAGCTCGACCAATTTTGAAATTCTTTGAGATAAATAATTACATTCAATTTGTTTTGTCAAATATTTACTTGGCGTTGAACCCCATAAATCAACTGTAATTCCTATTGCTTCAGCTCCGTTTTGAGAAGCTCCTTTCGATACGGCATCCATTATTCCTTGGTATCCGCCGCTGCAAACATTAAAACCTTTTTGCGCCAGCTTACTTCCCAGTTTAAGGGCAATTTGATATTCTCTCTCATTTTCTTTCGGGAGCGAGCTTCCAAATACAGTGATTGTTTTATTCAATTCATTCTTTCAATATTTTAATGCAAAAAAATAATATAATCGTTCACTTTAAAAATTAGAAATAATCTTTTTGGAAGTGTATCATTCATAAAAATTCTTTTTCCACCGGTGAGCTTTTAATCCTTCTATTAACTTCGGAGATAAAGGACCTTTATTAACATTCTTAATATTTGCCGACAGATTTTTTTCTTTTCGCATTCCGGGAATAACGGAAGTAACCTCATCATGACTAATAATAAAGCGAAGCGCTGCTTCAGCTAAAGATTCCGTTTCATTTTTTACATCTTTCCATATTTTATCGACTTTCAATTTTACTTCGAGTTTGCGTTTCCCGCGGAAATAATCATTGCGAAAATCTCCTACCGGAAATTCCGTCAACGGATCAACGTTGCCTGTAAGTGCACCTTCATCAAAAGGAACTCGAACAATCATACTAATGTTATTTGCTTTTGCAAAAGGGAGCAAACGTTCAACAGGCTTCTGCTCGAATATGTTAAAGATAACCTGAAAGCTATTAATCAAGCCGGTTTTTCCTGAATTGCTTGAAAAAAATAAAACGACACGAAAA
>CBFDUR010000144.1:0-5624 GCA_965613005.1 uncultured Ignavibacteriales bacterium | reverse complement strand
AAAATAATGCCGTGCTCTTTGCAAAAATTCCCAAGCTTAATAATATCAGTTCTAAAACCGGATAAAAACTGAACAAGGCTAATAGATATTAACTTTGTTTTCTCAGTTACTGCGGAAATAATGTCCGTGAGGTTAATAATTCCGTTCCGCGATTTAACAAAATCAACGGCAACGCCTTTGTTTTTAAGGTTAAGAAAAGGATAAACATTTGCCGGAAATTCAACATTATTGAGAAGTATCCTATCACCTTTTCGCCACGGAATACCTTGTGCAAGAATATTAATCCCGTTGGACGTATTGTCTAAGAATCCAATTCTATCCGGTTGTGTATTAATAAGCAATGCCAATTTTGATTTTGTGTCGTCAACTACCGTTAAAAATTCCGGGTAATTGTCAATATTACTTTCACTTTTTCCGGTTAAAACTTTATTTAACTCTCTTATTAACGGAACCGACATCGGCGCAGTAGCAGCGTGGTTAAAATAAATTTTACCCTTTTTCAAATAAGGAAAATATTCTCTTATTGTATTTATATCCATAGGAAACACTCATTAAATAAATTATTAAAATCATTATTATTTGTTTTATTGAAAATATAAAAACTTATATAGTAATAAAATTCTACATAAAACTATTCTAAAACAAATTGATACAAAAAATATTCTTTACTTGAATTCCTATATATAAATGGGTATTGTAATTGGCGGAAATAGGAATATTATCAAATATTATCTTCCTCTAAATTTTTTCTTTCTGTATACAATCTTCCAATTTCAGCGCCTATTATAAAAACGATAGACGAATAATATATCCAAAATGCTACTACAATAACCAGAGCATACGTGCCGTAAATTCTACCGAAGGTTGTAAAATGGTGAAGATAATAACCGAATATTTGTTTAGCGCCTTCCCACAAAATTGAAGCCCACAAAGCGCTAATCAAAGTTGCATGCTTCCCTAATTTTCTTATAGGAACCGTGACATAAAGAATTGCAAAGACAATAAAAATTATTATTAATGAGACAAGAGAAAATAATAGATGTCCGAAAATGCTCAGATTCAAAAAATTTAAACTTTCGAAATTCTGAGCGGCTTGTCTGAAAAAATCAATAACGGGAGTTAAAACAGTAGCGACAAAGAAAATCAGAATAACCATCAACACAAGAGCAAAATCTTTTAATTTACCGATTAAAAAATGGACATTCGTTTCTATATCAAATACCCTGTTTAATATTGTCCGCATGCTGCTGAATAAGCCGCTTGCTGCAAAAAACAATCCAAATGCACCTATGATTCCGGCAATGTTTTTATACTCAATAACTTCATTTATTCTTGTAAAGATTATGTTTCTCACAAACTCCGCATATTTTGAATAAGGTATGATAGTTTCAATAAAAGCATTTACTTGCAATTGCATATTGGTAGAATCGAGTATATTCCCCAATATATAAAACATAATCAGCATAAAAGGGATTATGCAAATAAAAATAGAAAAGGCTAAGCCGCCGGCAAGCAAAAAAACATGATGCTCATCAATGCGGTTAATCAACCCTCCCCCATAATGCTTAATAAAGACTCTAGCTTTATGATATGAGGATTTATAATGTAAGTAATTTCGATACTTGCGAAATAAGGCAAATAATTTAAAGTTTTTTATAATATCTGTAATCTTAACATTAAACATTCATAATTCTGGATATTGTATTATAGTATATATCAGCTAAATCCTCGACGTCAAATTCGACAACATCATTAAATACTACACGACTGCCACCTGTTTTTCCAATTAAATTAAACGGTTGTTGAAATTCGTTCAATAATCCTTCGAACCTTTTTCTATCATTTCCGGCTACGGATACAATAATTCTTGACTGACTTTCTGAGAAATATGAAAAATCCTTTCTGCTTTTAACAGGAATTTTTACATTGACGCCTATCTTTTTATTTTCGTTAATTATACAACATTCTGCCAAAGCACATATAATCCCACCCTCGGAAATATCGTGCGCAGATTTAACAAACTTTTCTCTAATTGCTGTAAGCAACGCGTCTTGTAGTTTCTTTTCAACACTCAAACTTATTCTAGGTGCATCCCCAACAACTTTATTATGAATAATTTTCAAATACTCGCTTCCGCCGATTTCCTCAAAGTCTTCACCTAATACATAAATTAAATCGCCGTCCGACTTAAAATAAGAAGTAGTTACATTTTCCAAGTTCTCTACAAGGCCAACCATTCCTATCGTGGGAGTAGGATATACCGCCGTATTAGGTGATTCATTATAAAAGCTAACATTACCACCTGTAACCGGTGTATTAAAAAACTTACAAGCTTCGCTCATCCCCGCAATTGACTCTTTGAATTGCCAGTACTTTTCAGGTTTATACGGATTGCCGAAATTCAAACAGTTGGTTATGGCTAATGGAACACCGCCCGAACAAACTATATTTCTGGCGGATTCGGCAACAGCTATTTTCGTACCTTCTTTCGGGTTCAAATATATATATCTTGAATTACAATCAGTCTTCACGGCAAGGGCTTTATTTGTATCTTTAATATAAATCACTGCCGAGTCGCATCCGGGTCCAACTATTGTACTTGTACGAACCATTGAATCGTATTGTTCATAGACCCATTTTTTAGAGACAATGTTGGGTGATGAGAAAACTTTTAAAAATGTTTTTTTCATATCAACCGGATCTTCAAGAGATGAGATATCAAATGCTCTTGCCGTTTTTAAATATACCGGTTCTTTCGATTCCCTGATATAAACCGGTGCGCCGCCGCCTAATACCAGCTCAAACGGAGGTATTTCAGCTTTTATTTTTCCATTTCGAAGCACAACCAGTTTCTCATCATCTGTTACTTCACCTATTATTTCACAAACAAGGTCCCATTTCTCAAATATTTCCTTAACTTTTTTCTCATAACCTTTTTTAACAGTACAAAGCATTCTTTCTTGACTTTCGGAAAGCATTATCTCATAAGCAGACATATTCGTTTCGCGTAAAGGTACCTTATCCAAATTTATCAACATGCCTGAATTGCCTTTTGCACTCATTTCCGAAATTGAGCATGAAATACCGGCCGCACCCATATCTTGTATCCCTATCAGCCAACCCTTTTTTATTATTTCAAGAGTAGCTTCAAGAAGTAGTTTTTCAGTAAAGGGATCACCCACCTGCACAGATGGTCTCTTCAATTCTGATTTTTCAGAAATTTCTTCGGAAGCGAAAGTAGCACCATGAATTCCGTCTCGTCCTGTTGATGAGCCCACAATCATAATAAAAATACCAATTGCTATAATTATTCTTTTCATTTTTAATAATCTCATTGGTGTTTCCTCTTAAACTGTTAAAAGGAACTCCTAAAGGAGAAATATCACTTAAATATAAATCATCTTCTCTTTCGAAACGGAATTTGCAATATGATTCTTATTCACTATTCCAACAGCCATTGCATTAACGAGGGGATTACCTTGGTATGATTCATCAAAATAAACCTCACCGGCAACAGTAGGAACCCCAAAACTATTTCCGTAATCGCCGATTCCCCTGACTACACCATCAAATAAATAACGTGTTTTGGCGTCATTAAGAGAGCCGAATCTCAACGAATTAAGTGAAGCAATTGGACGAGCGCCCATCGTAAAAATATCCCTCATTATTCCTCCTACTCCTGTGGCAGCACCTTGATATGGTTCAACAGCGGAAGGATGATTATGACTTTCAATCTTAAAAGCTATCACTAAATCATCTCCAATATCAACTAACCCTGCATTTTCTTCTCCCGCACTTACCAAAAGCCTGCTTCCATCTCGCGGCAGTGTTTTCAATAATGCTATTGAATTCTTATAACTACAATGTTCACTCCACATCACACTGAAAATTCCCAGCTCAGTGAAAGTAGGCACTCTCCCTAATATTTTAATAATCCTTTCATACTCTTCTTCCGTTAATCCATGCGTTATAGCTAATTCCAAAGTTACTTCAGGTTCGTGCATTTATTTAATTCTTCCTTCTCAAAAATTTCAAAATTATAATCATAAATATAATACTTTAATCAGAAGCAAGGAAAAATCGGAATACATCAAACAATCCTATTTTTAAATAACAGCCATTATTAAAAAAGCAATTGTATAAACAAGGTGTATCCAAAAAGTTCACCCTTCAAGTTCTTATTTGAATGCTATTTTTTAAAAACTTCACTTTAGAGATAGATACCATAGTATTATAAGTTAAATTTTTTTTGTAAAAGGATTAGCCGCAAATGCGCGGCAATAATATTTTTTAATTTGCAGCTTGTCGTGTTATGTATAGTGAATAGTAATAAAAATACCTATTCAAGGGAAACATATTCAATAAGATACATAACAAGAAGTTATTTTGTTTTTTAGAATGGTAGGAAGGAGAGAGTTCGAAATTTCCTTCTAAACCGGAGATTAATCATCTTCGTAGAAACGAATGGGGGAAAAAAGGTCATTCCTTTTGAAAGAACGAAGTGACTGAAAAATTTCTTTCGGAACCGGATTAATTTTAATTTGATACTTATATTTCAGATAAAGATACATTTTAACTATTATCTAAATCGAGCGATTCTTGATTGTTATTATGAGAAGCGCAAGCGAAACGTGGCAATCTTACAAGGGTTTTATTAAGCTTACATTAACACTTGCTTAATTTAGGTATTGGTCTGAAAAAAATATAATTATTACATAACAAAACAAATTTATTTAAAGGAGTTGATTAATGAATATACAATTTTTTCTTCATGTACCATTTGAAACACCTGGTTACATTGAAACATGGGTTGCAAAACATAATTATAATTTTAAAAAGACAAACTTTTTTGAAAAATATAAATTACCTGATATATCCGAATTCGACTGGTTGATAATTATGGGCGGACCAATGGGTGTTTATGAAGAAGGAAAATTCTCATGGCTTAAGGAGGAAAAAGAATTTATTAAAAAATCAATCGGAAGCGGAAAGATAGTACTTGGAATTTGTCTCGGCTCGCAATTAATTGCTTCTTCATTAAGCGCCGATGTGTATCCGAATAAGTGCAAAGAGATCGGATGGTTGGATATTCATCCTACGGCTCAGGGAAAACAAAACTTTCTCTTTTCCGGTTTACCGGATCAATTGAGAACGTTACAATGGCACGGTGATACATTTGATCTTCCGAATGGTGCGATTCACCTCGCCGAAAGTGAAGCATGCGCAAATCAGGCATTTGTGTATAATGAAAAAGTTTTAGCTCTGCAATTTCATCTTGAGGTAACCGGAAATTCTTTGCACGCAATGGTAAGAAAAGGAAAAATTGAACTGATAAAAGATAAATATGTTCAAACCGGAGAAGAAATATTACAACAGAGGGAACTGATATCAATGAATAATAAATTCATGTCGGTTATACTTGACAAGTTGGCAAGCAGGTTTCCCAAGTAGATAATACTCTTGTTTAATTTTCAAAACGTTTGTTTTTAGATAATAAATCGAAGGCAAAAGACTATTTTACTGTTTGGAGAATAAACTAAAAATACATGTTATTAATTATAAATTTGATATTATGCATGACATACATTATGTTTGTCATACATAAATAGAGGCGGTGATGTTTT
>CBFDUR010000143.1:0-5651 GCA_965613005.1 uncultured Ignavibacteriales bacterium | reverse complement strand
ATAACAACCGGAATCAAAAATATTTAATTCTCGGAAGCGCTTCAAGAGATTTAATAAAACAAAGCAGCGAAACTTTGGCCGGAAGAATTGCTTATCATTATTTAAGCGGATTTATTCTTAGAGAGGTAGGAAAAGAAAATTGGAAAAGTCTTTGGCTTCGAGGAGGATTGCCGCCGTCATTTCTGGCAGAAAACGATGAAAAGAGTTTTATCTGGAGAGAACATTATATAACTACTTTTCTTGAACGCGATATTCCGCAGCTTGGAATTTCAATTCCCGCAAATACGTTGAGAAGATTTTGGATAATGGACGGACATTATAACGGCTCTATTGTTAATTTTTCGGAAATAGGTAAATCGTTCGGCATTTCCGATTTTACGGTTCGAAAATATATCGAGATTCTCGAAAATACATTTACAATAAGATTACTGCAGCCTTGGCATCCGAACGTTAAAAAAAGGCTTGTCAAACGTCCTAAATTATATATTAGGGATTCGGGAATTTTTCACGCTTTACAAACTATTGAAACGTACGAACAGTTGGCAACTAATCCGAAGCTTGGAGCATCTTGGGAAAGTTTTGCCATGGAAAATGTTATTTGCCGCTTGGGAATTCCCCCCGAAAAGGTTTATTTCTGGCGTACGCATAATGGCGCTGAAGTAGATTTATTCTGGCAAAAATACGGCAGGAATTGGGCTATAGAATTTAAGTTTGCCGACGCACCGCGTTTGACAAAATCAATTCATGCTGCAATTAACGACCTTGAGCTTGAACAACTGTGGATTTTCTATCCGGGCAAAGAAAAATATAGGTTATCGGAAAAAGTAACCGTTTTTCCACTGAATTTATTGGATGAATTTAATTACAATTACTCCGGCAATTAAGAGCCAAAATATTTCAACAGTAAATTGTTTTTGTAAAACAAACTTTCCTCACAAAGTTCTGCGAATAATTTGTTCCTCTTTACCTTTGTCCCTTTTCACCTTTTAATTTTTAATTTTCTAACTTGCTAACCTGTTAACGATTTACCCCTTTGATCATGCTGAGTTTTGAAGGGATATCTCAGTCGTAAAAAACACTCCTTCGATATGACAGCAAGTTGTCCGATACGTGTGCCGCAGTCGGCGGACTGTTATTTTCACTAATATAATTAGATGCCTTTGTCAAGGGCATAGTTATACTACGTTCTCCTGCGGGCTAAATTAAATGTTGCAATTATGAGCCAAAATCAACGTTTTTTGACCCTGATGACCTAACAAGTGTCAAACTGAAGTTAAAAATGAAAAAGTATGCGCAAAGCATATATTAGAAAATAAAATGATAATAAAACCAAGACTATTCCTAAAGCGAAATTTACCTTTTTGGTCATAGCATTAGTAATGAATTTCTTTGCCCAATGTAAAATATTAGTCAGGGTAGAAAGATATGAAGCAATTCCCAACCCCCCAAAAATTAGAAATAAAATTGAGTTGTTGGTATTAAAATCAGTAACAAGACCAAAATCTTTTACAATTCTAGTTCCGATCAACCACCACAAAATCATCATCGGATTAGTTACGGCTAGAGAAAATCCTGTAACGAAGGATAATTTTTTATTTTTCAATATTTTACTATTCAAATCCAGCATGTTAGACTTCCTACCGTCTCGAAATGTAAAATAAGCCAATATCCACAATATTAATGCTGCCGTCAATCCAAAATAAGCAATCACAATTTTATTTTTTAAGAATGGAGTTATTCCAAAAAGGGCAATAACACCGTACATTAAATCGGAAAAAACAGAACCGGCAACAACCATAAATGCTGCATGTCTTTGGTTATTTAAAGAACGTTTGGCAATTTCTATTTGTGTGGCTCCCACGGGAATAGCAGCAACAAAGCCCATTACGTATGTAAACAATAAAAATAATAAAGTATTCATTACACAGACTTTGCGGTTAAAGGTAAATTATGTTTTTTATAAATATGCATCGTATCAAATTCCTTAAGGTTTTTAGCTGAATTAAGATAATCTGTTACTCCGGATATAATTTCGTTTAAATTAAGCGAATGAAAACATTTTACCTCTTTGCAGGTTTTTGCCATTTTATTAATACATGTAATATTGCGGCAAGGTGTATTCGCAATGAAAACTCTTGAAGGTGCATCTTGATTAGCTGCAAAAAAATCATGTTTGATAGAATCATAACCATAAACATGGGGTGGAGTACCGCCAAAAATTGAAAAAACCGCTGTTTTATTTCTAAGGCTTTCACCCGTCTCCAGCGAATATTTTCTAGCTGCCGCTAAATGTAACGGACCCGTATCGCCGGTAATAAATATGCCGGATAAATCGATTAGAGCGGCATAAACATCTAAAGGCACAGAAGATGGAATAATTACAATATCTTGATTAGAATCAGACGATAAAGCATCCAACAGTCTGTATTCAATAGCTTTCTCAACATGTCCTGCGCCCAATAAAATTGTAGCAGGAAATGTTGAAAGTTTTTTCAGCAGACTAATCTGAATATCAAAAGGGATTCTTGTGTAACGGGCCGACGCATCCGGGTTATACATTATTATCGGATATCCTAACGGAATTTTATTGCTCAATAAAAAATTTTTCGCTTCCTCCGTAGCATTTTTTGAAAGATATATTTTTGAACCTTTGAATTTAATATTTGTATCTTCCGTTAAATAATTAGACAGAATTTTCTCAATAAAACTATTTGCAAGATAACAAATATTACTTACCGAATCTCTTGTATGCTCATTTTTTAATAATTCCGATGCCAATAACGAATAATTAATTAATTTCTTTTTATCAAAGAGATTGTCAGGTATCAACGGACTAAAATTGATAATCAGATCATAATCCTTCCTGTTGATGATCTTGCTTAGAGCAGCCAAATCATTTTCGTTGGGATAAGGAGCTCCATTTAAAATTGGATATAAATTTGATATGTCCGGATTCCCTTTTATGATACATTCTGTGGAATTCTTTACCACAAAATCAATTTCAGAATCCGGCAGTATCCTTTTGATGGAGGATACTGAACTACTAGAAATAATTGCATCACCAATATTTAAATCTGAAACAAATAATATTTTTTTGATTATTTTATTTTTATTTAATTTCTTGTTGATATTCCGGTAAATCATACTTGAAACAATTTTGTTACCTAGCAAATTACCAAAGAATACATCTAAAAATCTAGCGCCTGATTTGGGAAAATAATCGGTAATGATGCTGGTTAAATAAAAAAATTTTTCAAATTGCACTTTTTTATTCATAATTAAATAATTCCTAATGTTAAAAATTGTAAAACTATAATAAAATTATAAAAAAAAGGATACTCAATAAAATTATCCCTATTTTACATAATTGAGAAAAATATTAAAAAAAAAGTTCTCATTTTGTGATATTTTTCGCTTTGACAACTCTTGTACCAAATCCGTTTATTTTTCTTTTATTCTCAATCGTAATTATTTTTATGAAAAATAATGATTCCGTTAAAAAATTTGTAGCTTTTAATATAGATGAAATAGTAATGGCGGTCATAAAGAGACTGTCTTTATTGTCCTTTCGCATTCTTCAGAATAACCATCTTGCGTTGTTGGGTTAAATTCAAGGCAAAACACTTCTCAAGATTCTGCAAAATAAAATCCAACGTAAAATATTGCCGGAATATCTTTCTTTAAGTAAAGTTTCATTATCAATATGAAATTTTTTACATTTTTTAGTTTGCTTTCGAGTCAACAGTTCCGATAAGTAAATTTAATTATAAAAATTTAAAATGAAATATTTTGTCATATCCATTTACAAACTAATTGTTCTTACTTCATTATCATTAACCCGGCAATTATTTACTGTGCATCAAATTTGTGGAGAAGTTATAATATAATTCCTATTTGGTTTTCGGATTTTACCAAATTCTTCTCTCTTTTTAAGAGAGATTAGAGTGAGTTCATTAAAAAATCAAAATCCGAAAACCAAATTACAGATAGACTAAAGGTAACCCTTTTTATTGCCGGAGTAATAATCAAAAGAAAGGAGAAATCATCAAAATTTTACATTACAAAACGCCAAACTAATTTAGTAAGTAATGTTGTATCGGTCGATCGCCAGCCGGCACTTTGAGTATCGAAAGATTGGTTAATTACAAAATAAAAATTTGTGCCGGGTGTAGGAATCCAATTAACCCGGAAATTAATTAATATTTCTTTATCCTCATTATTCCATTGGCTAAAAACCGAACTAAAAAGATTCGGATTTATTGCTAATTGAAATCTTCCGCCAAATTCATTTACAACGAAGTTCCCTTCAGGTAATTTAATTATAGTTTGAGTAAAATCCGAGCTGAGGCTAATATTTTTATTTACATGCCAAGTAGCCCGTTCAAACCAAACTGTTCTTTTTCCGTTATAAAATCCACCCCAGTTTACAAACAGGAAAATTGATGCAGGGCGTCCTTTAAAAGTAGCAAATTGTAATTCATAATCTGTAAACCAATATTCTCCTTTTGGGATTGTAATTCCCTCGTGAATATTAAAATCTTCAGTTAAATTTTCAGCTTTACGCTGTATATTCGATTCAAAATATTCACCACTTTTCGTAGTAAAACCTAGCGGTCGGAATTCCGTCCAAAGTGATTGTAATTTTTTCGTTTTATCATTTATATAATAATTGAAATCGATTGGCTTGAAATTTACTTCTTGTATCCAGGGTATAAATTTGGGACGTGGATTTACCCGGAAATAAGCATTAAACATTTGGTAATTTTTCCTTTGTAAAAAACCTGTTTCCGGATTAAAATTAATACCGGAACGGTCCCAGCTTGCAGAAAATTCTACCAGGTCGTTTGGATATTTTATAAATAAATGTTGTGCCGATCCGGTTTTATTTTCCCTATCGGAAGTATAACTTTGTGCAATTGCTCCTCCGAAAGAAAAATTTTTATTACCTAAAAAGCTTGAAGTGGAATAAAGGAAATCCGAGCCGTAAACCAAGTTTTGACGATGCGGTTCAAATTTGCCTACTCCGATAACTCCAATACTCGATTGTTTTAAGATATCTTCTTTCCATCGCAAGACCGAGTAGTTAGTTGAAGGTACGGAACCTTTTTCTGCTGTTTGTACACTCATTCCGCCTAAGGTTGTATTACCCGTTTTACCGAGCAAACGTACACCTGCAATAATTGGAATTACAGAACCTTCCGATGATAAACCAATCCGCCTTGTGTAAAATGCCCGGATATCACCAAGTCCGAAATTGAAATAATTTTTTCCTTCTAAAAAAAATTCTCTTTTTTCAGGATAAAAAAGTGAAAAGCGAGTTAAATTAACTTGCATTTTATCCGATTCTACTTGGGCAAAATCTGTGTTTACAGTAAAATTTAACTTCATTGTAGGAGTAATCAAATAATTCAAATCTCCGCCGATATGAGTTATTTCTTTATTTTTTTCCTCAGTCTGTTTTTGAATTCCGACGGTACCGTAAGGTTTAAATTCAATTAATGTTACGCTATTGATTCCTTCAATTCCCAATAGTTCACCTGCACGCGATACCTGTTCTATATTTGAATTACGTGACCAGCCTTGCCATAAATCTTGTTCCCGTTTTCTCCGGATATTCCGTTCAAAATTTATTCCCCACAATTGTTTTTCGG
>CBFDUR010000142.1:0-5656 GCA_965613005.1 uncultured Ignavibacteriales bacterium | reverse complement strand
CAACCGCCTTTCGATTTGAAAGAAGGACTTAAATCGGAAAAACGAACTCTGCAAGCTTTCAGTTTAGTTATAATAACCATTTTATTAATTTGGCTCATTAGAAGGATATAATATTTTCTATGACTAATTTGCTTATCATAGCGGGTGAAGAATCCGGCGATTTGCACGGCGCTGCTTTAATCAATGAATTGAAAAATATTGATGATACTTTATCTATCTACGGAATTGGCGGTAATAAAATGAGTTTAGCCGGAATGAATATTATCTATCATATTAATAAAATGGCTTTTCTCGGCTTTGTAGAAGTTCTTCGGCATATACCTTTTATTAAGAAAGTACAAAAAGATTTAATTTCAGTCATTATTGAAAAAAATATCAAAGTGGCTGTTCTAATTGATTATCCCGGCTTTAACCTAAGTTTGGCTAAAAAACTTAAAAAGATGAATGTAAAAATCATCTATTATATTTCACCGCAAATTTGGGCTTGGGGTGCGGGCAGATTAAACAAAATTAAAAGAATAGTGGATAAAATGTTGGTGGTGTTTCCATTTGAGGAACAGCTTTATAGTTGGTCATCCATTGTTAGAGAGAATCGATGAATTTAATTCCTTAGATAGAGTTGAATTAAATCGAAAATTTAATTTAAACAAAATAAAAGATATTTTATTAATATTGCCCGGCAGCAGACAAAATGAAGTGAAAAAAATCTTTCCCGAAACTATAAAAGCTGCAACAAAAGTTGCGGACGAATTTGATTTGCAAATTGTAGTTGCATGCGCTTCAAATATTGACAAGAGTGTTTTCGGCAGATTAAGTACTACAAATAATTATAAAATTATTAAGGAATATACATACGATTTATTGAAACATTCAAAATTAGGGATTATAAAATCCGGAACATCAACTCTTGAAGCGGGATTATTTAATTTACCGATGGTAATTGTTTACAAAACTAATTATCTAACTTACTTAATCGGGAAAAATATAATTAAACTTGACTACATCGGATTGGTTAATATTGTTTTAGGTAAAAAGGTTGTACCGGAACTAATTCAAAACAGTGTCTCATCCGAAACTATATATAATGAATGTAAAAATATTCTTTCAGACAGACAGATTTATTTTTCAATTAAAAATGATCTGAATCCCTTAAAAGAGAAACTAGGTTCAAAAGGAGCCTCTGAAAAAGCCGCAAAAATAATTTACGATTGTTTAAAATGAAGCTTAAAAAGTTAAAACAGGAAACATTAAGATTTTTTGGGAACTATTTCCTTTTTATTTCCGTCAATATTCTTTGTAAGACTTTAAAAATTAATTATATAAATAAAGAGGGCTATGATAAACTAAAGTCGACAAATGAAAATTTTGTATTGGCTTTCTGGCACGGAATCATGCTGCTCCCTTGGTATCTCAACCGCAATAAGAATTTTATTGCATTAACAAGTAAAAGTAAAGATGGAAATTTATTGACAAAAATTTTGAAAAATTGGAGATATTCTGTGGTACGCGGTTCAAGTACTGAAGGTGGCGATGTGGCTTTAGGAATAATGATAGATTATGCAAAAAATAAATGCTCAATAGCTATTACAACCGACGGTCCGAAAGGTCCCATCCATAAAATGAAAGCAGGCGCTGTTATAACTGCTAAAAAGAGTGGTTTACCTTTACTGTTGGTCGGTATTGGATTTAAGAAAAAGAAAATTTTGAAAAGTTGGGATGGATTTGAAATTCCTCGCTTCTTTTCACGTGCTAATGTTGTATATTCCAATCCGATTTATATTAAAAAAGATTTGAGTTACGAAGATACCTCAAAAGTTATTTTACAATGTGAGGAAGAGCTGAATAAGCTTCAAGAGTCTGCTTCAAAATTTTGAGGAATGAACAGGATGAATTTTCTAAAATTAATTTTATTCCCTTTAGTTCCGCTTTATGGAATTATAATTTCAATTAGAAACCGGCTCTTCGATAAAAATATTTTTGAAAGTAAAAAAGTAAAGGCAACCGTAATTTCTGTCGGAAATATTACTGTCGGTGGCTCAGGTAAGACTCCGATTGTAATGTATTTAACAAAATTGTTGAAAAACGAAGGGAAAAAAGTTGCTGTTTTAAGCCGCGGTTATGGAAGGAAATCTAAAGGATATTATCTAGTATCCGATGGAATAAATATGCTTGTTTCTGTTGATGTTTGCGGCGATGAAATTTATCACACTGCCAGTGAATACAATGTGGCGGCGGCAGTTTCGGAAAACAGGGTACAAGGAGCAAGAAATTTAATTAAACAATTGAATATCGACACCATTCTGCTAGATGATGCTTTTCAACACAGATGGATAAAAAGAGATTTGAATTTGCTGATATTTGAACAAAATTTTTTATGCCGTAATAATTTTTTTGTACAAAATCTACTGCCGACAGGTATTATGCGTGAGCCTTTTAATTCTGTTAAAAGAGCCGATGCTATAATTATCAATAGAAAATTTTCAAATCATAAAAAGATATTGAATAAAAATGCTCGTTACTTAGAAGGTAAAACTATTTTTACATCATATTATGAAGCAATGGAATTTATTGATGTTAAAAAAAATATTCCTTATAAACTTACTGAGTTTAAAGGACAAAAAAGTTTGGTCGTATCCGGAATAGCTAACCCTAATTCTTTTATAAATGCCCTTAAACAGATTGAAATTGATACAAAGAATAAGCTGATATTCAGGGATCATAAAAATTATTCTTTTAAAGATGTTGAAAAAATTAGGGCAAAATTCTATTCAACAAATTCACATTCTGTTATAACCACGCAGAAAGATGCGGTAAAATTATGTAAGTTTTCAAAAGAGCTTGACGATATTGATATCTTCTATTTAAAAATTGAATTAAGGATGGATGATATCGAATCATTTAAAAATTTTATTTTAACAAACATTAGTTCTATCCGAAATAACTGAGAGAAGATAGAAACTAAAAAAATATGCTTTATTAAAAAGCATAGAATAAAAAAAAGTATAATAACAATCCCGATTATAAACTATGGAGGAATAGTCAAATGGCTAAAACCAAAAAATATGTGTACTTCTTCGGCGGAAAGAAAGCCGAAGGAAAAACTGAAATGAAAAATTTACTAGGTGGTAAAGGTGCAAACCTGGCAGAGATGGTTAATATCGGTCTTCCTGTACCTGCAGGATTTACAATTACAACCGAATTATGTACTTATTATTATAATAATAAGAAGAAATATCCTAAAGAATTAAAAGAACAAGTTATTTCAGCATTGACAAAAGTTGAAAAGATTATGGGTGCTAAATTCGGAGATTCTAAAAATCCGCTTTTAGTTTCTGTAAGAAGCGGTGCAAGAGCATCAATGCCCGGAATGATGGATACCATTTTAAATTTAGGCCTGAACGATAAAACTGTCCAAGCTCTAATCGAAAAAACTACAAACCCCCGTTTTGCGTATGATTCATATAGAAGATTCGTTCAAATGTATGGTGATGTTGTGCTCGATTTAAAGCCGGTCGATAGACATGATGAGGATCCGTTTGAAGTAATTCTTGATAGGAAAAAAAGGGCTAAAGGCGTTCAATTAGATACTGAATTAGATGCGGATGATTTAAGGGAACTAGTTGGGGAATTTAAAAAGGCAATTAAAGAAAAAACCGGTCATGACTTTCCCGAAGACCCAATGAAACAACTTTGGGGTGCAATTGGAGCGGTTTTCGGTTCTTGGAATAATGACAGAGCAATAGTTTATAGAAAAATAAATAATATTCCTTCCCTCTGGGGTACGGCTGTAAATGTTCAGTCAATGGTATTCGGTAACATGGGTGAGGATTCCGGTACAGGCGTTGCATTTACCAGAGACCCCGCTACAGGTGAAAATAAATTTTACGGCGAATATTTATTCAACGCTCAAGGCGAAGATGTTGTTGCCGGTATTAGAACTCCCTTGCCTATTGCTAAATTAAAAGCCGACGATCCGAAGACTTACAAACAACTGGAAGAAATTAGAAATATCCTGGAAACACATTATAAAGATATGATGGATATTGAGTTTACCATACAGCAAGGTAATCTTTGGATGCTTCAATGCCGCGTTGGGAAACGAACAGGTTTTGCTGCTGTTAAAATGGCTGTCGATATGGTTAAACAAAAATTGATTGAAAAAGAAACTGCAATCTATAGAATTGAACCAAATCAGTTAAATCAGTTACTTCGACCGATTTTTGATCTCGAACAAAAACGTAAAGCAATAGAAGAAGGTAAATTAATTACAAAAGGATTAAATGCCGGTCCCGGCGCCGCCTCAGGTAAAATTGCTCTTAGCGCCGAAGATGCTTATGAGATGGCTGCTAAGGGAGATAAAGTAATACTGGTAAGAATTGAAACTTCACCCGAAGATATCAAAGGAATGAATGCTGCCGAAGGTATTTTAACAGCCAGAGGTGGAATGACTTCACATGCGGCACTTGTTGCCCGTCAGATGGGTAAAGTTTGTGTAGCCGGTTGCGGCTCTTTGAAAATTAACTACCACAAAAAAACCATTGGAGTTGAAGGCAAAAATGTTAGCGTAAAAGAAGGAGATTATATTTCTTTAGACGGAACAACCGGTGAAGTGATTTTAGGAAACTTAGAAACAAAACCCTCTGAGGTTATCCAAGTACTCATAAATAAATCAATGGATCCAAAAAATTCTTCTATTTATCAAACTTATAAAGATTTAATGACATGGGCAGATAAGTTCAGACGACTTAAGATCAGGACAAATGCCGATCAGCCTGATCAAGCTGCTAATGCAATTGCATTTGGAGCGGAAGGTATCGGGCTATGCCGTACCGAGCACATGTTCTTCGGCGGAGATAGAATAATGTCTGTAAGAAAAATGATCGTCTCAGATACACTGGAAGAAAGAAAAGCTGCTTTATCCGAACTGCTTCCACTTCAAAGAGAGGATTTTACCGGCTTATTTGAAGTAATGAATGGAAAACCAACAACTATAAGAACTCTCGATCCGCCGCTGCACGAATTTTTACCTCATGAAGAAAAAGAAATAAATGAGCTTGCCGCTGCACTTGGTGTATCAAGTGAAAAGATTAAAGAAAAAATTGAAAGCTTAAAAGAATTTAATCCTATGCTTGGTTTCAGAGGATGCCGGCTGGGAGTTGTTTATCCCGAAATTACAGAAATGCAGGTAAGAGCTATAATAGAAGCTGCATGTGATGTGGCTAAAAAAGGAATAAAGGTAAAACCCGAAATCATGATTCCGCTTGTAGGAGACTTGAATGAATTTAAAATGCAAGAATCGATTGTTAGAAGGGTTGCCGCAGAAGTTATGAAAGAAAAAGGTAAAAGAATTAACTACTTGGTAGGTACTATGATTGAGTTGCCGCGTGCCGTTGTAACTGCAGATCAAATTGCTCAAAGAGCTGAATTCTTCAGTTTCGGTACTAACGATCTTACACAAACTACCTTCGGTCTTTCAAGAGATGACGCAGGAAAATTCTTACCTCTTTATGTGGAAAAAGAAATATTACCTAACGATCCTTTTGAAGTATTGGATCAAGACGGTGTCGGTCAACTCGTTAAAATGGGAACCGAAAAAGGTCGTTCTACAAGAGCAGGACTTAAAGTCGGCATCTGCGGAGAACATGGCGGCGAACCT
>CBFDUR010000141.1:0-5667 GCA_965613005.1 uncultured Ignavibacteriales bacterium | reverse complement strand
CGTAGTCGCTTTGTTGCCACAATGAGTCATGAAATTAGAACCCCCTTAAATGGGGTGCTTGGTATGTCTAATTTATTAAAAAATACGCCATTAACCCCGCAGCAATCATTGTATTTGCAAGCCATTGAACAGAGTGGACAAGCCTTATTGAAAGTGGTAAATAACATTTTGGATTTTGCCAAATTGGATGAAGGAGGGGTCAGTTTAGAGAAAAAAGCATTTGATTTTAATTTAGTGGTGCGAACCGCCCTGCAAATTTTGAATTTGCAGGCGATTGAAAATGAGGTAGAACTGTTTTTTGAAAGCAACTTATCCAATCAACTTAAAGTAATCGGCGATGCGGGGCGAGTACAACAAGTTTTATTAAACCTACTAAGTAATGCAATTAAATTTTCAAGAGATGAATCATCAATAATCATATATTGTAATTTGTTTAATGATGAATTTGATGAATTTGTTATAAAAGATCATGGCATTGGTATATCGGAGAAGAATAAAACCAGACTGTTTAAAATTGAAAATATGTTTTCTACGGAAGGTACTAAAGGTGAGAAGGGTACCGGCTTAGGTTTGTCATTAGTAAAAGAAATAATAGAAAAACACGGTGGTGAAATATGGTTCTACTCCGAGCCTGAAAAGGGAAGCGAATTTCATTTTACTATTCCGAGATCTCCGAATTCGATTTTGTTAGTTGAAGATGTGAAAGGTGATAGACTTTATTATGAAAAGTTGATAAAAGATAATTTCAAAAATTTTCAGGTAATAAGTGTATCAAATGGTTTTGAAGCCATTAATACTGTTTTTCAAAAATTACCTTCCTTGATTATTACCGACCATGAAATGCCTTTAATGAATGGAAGTCAATTAGTTGAAAATATTCGTAAAGAAGATAGTACTTTACAAATACCGATCATTGTAATTGCAACTAATATTTCCGATAAATTGAAAATGACATATCGAAACCTTGGTGTGCATCAAATTCTTAAAAAGCCGGTCGATGCGAAGTTATTTATAGAAATGGTAAATCTTACGTTAAGTGAAGAAAATTTTATTAAACATATATGAGTTGCCGATAAAAATATTTTTTTACTTGTGAAAAAGCTTCGATTTTTGTTTATATTCACACGTCAATAAACTAAAAATAATTTTTAAAAATACCTCATGTATAAATTAATATGAAACCCTGTTTTTTAATCTATGAGGTCCTCTCAAAAAAGATAATATTATAGAAGTAGTATTCCCACTAAGGATGACTTTTTCAGAGTGGCTTCATCTATTTCGTTATTTGGTATTTTGTCAAGTAATAATTTTATTAATCATTTATAAATTGGAAAACTAGGAGGGAAACTTGAATATTGCCGTTATTGGTACAGGTTACGTAGGCTTAGTTACAGGTACATGCTTTGCAGAAACAGGAAATAATGTTATTTGTGTAGATATCGACGAAGAAAAAATTAGCAAGATGAAACAATGTATTATGCCGATTTATGAACCTGGACTCAATGTTTTGTTCGAAAGGAATATAAAAGAAAGTAGATTATTATTTACGACGGATTTAAATGAAGCTGTCAGGAACTCGGAAATATTATTTTTTTGTTTACCTACTCCCCAAGAAGGGGACGGAAGCGCAAATTTGAAATATGTTTTAAACGTAGCTGAAAAACTAGGCCAATTGTTTAAAGCCGAACCGGATTTAGGATTTAAAATAATAGTGAATAAAAGTACCGTACCGGTTGGAACCAGTGATAGAGTTAGACAAGCAGTAAAAAAATATTCTCCTGATTTTAAATTTGACGTAGCTTCCAATCCTGAATTTTTAAGAGAAGGAGTGGCAGTCGATGATTTTATGAAACCGGAAAGAGTAGTAGTCGGAACAAGTAATGATAAAACGAGAAAAGTTTTAGAACGACTTTATGAGCCGTTTGTACGTTCCGGAAATCCGATTTATTTTGTGGACGAACACTCCGCTGAAATGACAAAATATGCCGCCAATTCTTTTCTTGCAACGAAAATTTCTTTTATGAATGAAATTGCAAATTTATGTGAGTTAACCGGAGCCAATGTTGATTACGTAAGAATGGCTATCGGCTCCGATTCTCGAATCGGTAAACGGTTTTTATTTCCGGGTGTCGGTTTTGGCGGCTCTTGTTTCCCAAAGGATGTAAGGGCATTGGTTAATACTGCCAATGAAAATAATTATGAATTCAAAATATTGAAATCCGTGATAAGTGTAAATAATAATCAAATTGATTTATTCTTACAAAAAATATCTAATTATTTTGGAGATGATCTTGCAAATAAGCATTTTGGAATGTGGGGGTTGGCATTCAAACCGAATACCGATGATGTGCGAGATGCTCCTGCACTTGTTTTAATTCGTAAACTGCTCGGTAAAGGTGCATCCATTGCAGCATACGATCCGGAAGCAATTGAAACTACTAAAGCGGTTATCGGTGAAAAAATTACTTACTCAAATCGTGCTTACGATGTATTACTTAATGCGGATGCATTACTTATTCTTACTGAATGGAATGAATTTAGATCTCCGGATTTTGATAAAATTAAGAATTCCCTTAAACAACCATTGATTTTTGACGGACGAAATTTATATGATCCTGATAAAATGAAAGAAATGAATTTTACTTATTTTTCCGTCGGTAGAATGCCTGTTAATAATTAGTTTTTTTTTATAAAATTATAAATCTTGTAAAATATGCGGATAACAATGATCAAACATAAGTGCAGTGAAAACGGGAATGCATGGTATGCACTTTATACTAAACCTAGAAACGAATTCAAAGCTGCAGAACAAATCGGCAGTGTCGGTGTTGAATATTATCTTCCCACGATAACAAGACTTAAACAATGGAGCGATAGAAAGAAAAAAATAACCGAACCATTAATACGAGGTTATATTTTTATTTACAGTAATGAAAAAGAACGAATTATTTCACTCGAGCAGAGATCAATTGTAAGATGTATTACCGATATGGGGCGGGCTGCTAAAATACCCGAATGGCAAATGGATAATTTAAAGAAAATGCTCGAGATTAAATCGGAAATAATTATTCATAAAGGAATAATCCCGGGAGTTAAAGTAATGATTAAAGATGGTCCTTTCGAGGGAGTAATCGGTACTGTGGAAAAAAACGAAAATGGGAATACTCTTGCTGTATCAATAGACTTATTAAATAGGTCGATAATCACTTATTTACCTAAAAACTATAATTTTGAAGTAATAAAAATGCCCTCAACCTAAATATTTCGATTTTCCTTTTTGGCATTATGGGTAGTTAAATGCATATTTCCCGATGGAGGATTTCATACGATGTAATGGGAAAAGTTATTTTAAATAGGAAATACCTCAGTTGCTTCGCTCATTCGAATAACATTCCTTTTCACGCTTGTCATTTAAAATGGAAGGTTCTTCATCACTTCGCTTATTAGAAAAACAGTAAAAATTACTTTTTGATTAACATAGTAAGAATGTATTTTATATCCGATGTTTTTTAGATATCCGTTTATCACTTATATCGAGGACAGGCTTTACAAAAGTGAACCTTTTAAATTGGGCTTAATCATAAATAAAATGTAATTGATATGGGAAAGTTTGTATTTCCATTTTTTAAATGAATATTTTACCGGTTCATTTGCTAAGTTAAATTTATTCTATTAAATTTAATAGAATAAATTATTTAATCCGAAAGAAATTATTTTTATGCTAAATCAAAGGGAACTCATTTCATTAAATAGGGGCGATGCTGTAGAACACTTCCTTTTAATAAAAAAGGCTGAAATTAGATTAACAAAAACATCAAAACAATATCTTTTTTTAGAGCTTGGAGATCAATCGTTAAGTTTACCGGCAAATATGTGGGAGAATTTTGCAGAGTTTTCCGGGTCTATTAAAAGTGGGGATGTTGTCCGTGTTTCGGGCAGTATGGATGAATTCCAAGGTACGCCTCAAATAAGGATAAATTCAATAAGGAAAACGAAAAAAACAGAAAATATTTCACCTCAAGATTTTCTACCAATTTCTAAGCGTAATTTCCAAGAAATGCAATCGGAATTCTTTGATAGGATCGATAAGATTTCAGATTCAAATTTAAAAACCTTAATAAAACAAATATTCAACGGGGATAGATTCAAAAAATATACAAGAGCGCCGGCCGGCAAGTCCTGGCATCATTCTTATATTCACGGTTTACTGGAACATACCCTTGAGATTATTAAAATTTGTGATTTGATGTGCGATATTCATCCGGAAATTAACAGGGATTTATTAATATGCGGCGCAATGCTCCATGACTTTGGTAAAACAGAAGAGCTTAGTTATGATTTAACATTTGATTATACAGATAAAGGAAAATTGTTCGGGCATATAGTTATTTCCGCACTCTTGATAAATGAAGAAGTTAATAAAATTCCGGGTTTCCCTGAAGACCTTAAAAATTGTTTGATTCATATTGTACTTAGTCATCAAGGAAAATTGGAATATGCTTCGCCTGTTATACCAAAAACATTAGAGGCAATTGCTTTATATTATGCTGATGAATTGAGTGCTAAAGTAAATGCTTATAAAAATGCATTGGCATCAAACAGAAATATGGGAGAGAAATGGACTAAATATATTTCTCTGGCTTCTACCGATCTTTTTAATCATGGTTTATCTTCTAATTCAGAGGTAAAAATAAATAATACTCTTTTCGACTAAGTAAGGGTGATCATTATGAGATATTTTTCTATTAATTATTTCTCCTTCTTCATTATTGTTTTCTTTCTTTTCATTACGAGTTTAAGTTTTTCGCAATCTTTAGATGAACTACTTAACAAAGCCGATCAATTAATGGAGTTTAAGTATGATAATCAAAAAGCGCTGGATACACTATCACAAGCTAATAAATTATATCCCGATAACTGGAAGGTCTATTCTCGATTGAGCAGGGTTTATGTTTATCTATCCGATAGTATGCCGCATAATACATCTGAAGAAAAAGATGCTCAATTAGCTGAATATCAAAAAGCGTATGACTACGCCAACAAGGCTGTAAAATTAGCCCCCAATAAATCGGTAAATTATCTGAGAAGAGCAATTGCAAACGGTAAAATTGCATTATTTAAAGGAGTATTTTCAGTCGCCGGTGTTGTTAACGCAGTTAGAGCGGATTGTGAAAAAGCTATTGCTTTGGGAAACGGCAACAATTATGTGCAAGGATTATCACATTATGTTTTAGCTAGAACTAACGCTAAAATTAGTGAAAAGTGGGCGCCTGCCAGAGCAATTCTAGGGCTCGGTTGGGCAAGCCTAGATACAGCTTTTGTACAATATAAAAAGGCAATTGAGCTTTATCCTAATTTTAGAATGTTTTACCTAGACCTTGCGAAAGCATATATTAGAGAAGATGAATATAATAAGGCTAAGGGAATGTTGAAGAAAACAATCGAGAGTCCAAAGAAGGATCAAAACGACGACAGCCTACTCGTTGAAGCAAAAAAATTGTTGAATAAAATAAAGAATAAATAAGTTTGTTTAGTACGTTTCCGTTTGAATTGGGAAAGATGAAAATCTTTAGCGGAATAATAGAGACCCTCTTTTATAATAAGAGAATTTCTTAGTATCTTATCAGTAATATTCGTGTTATTTTTGGCAGAAAATATTGATTTGTA
>CBFDUR010000140.1:0-5697 GCA_965613005.1 uncultured Ignavibacteriales bacterium | reverse complement strand
TAATATTCCGTAAGAGAAGCTTTAAAGTATATATTGATTCTCTTGATAATTTTGAAGACAATATTGTACTGATGATACTAGTAATCATTACAGGAAGAATTATCCGGTAGTCACTTGTTAATTCAAAAACAATAACAATTGCAGTTATAGGTGCACGTGTAGTACCGGCGATTAATCCGCCCATTGCAACTAATGCATATGCTCCCGGTGTCGAAGTAATAGCCGGGAAAAAGTAATGTACAAATTGTCCGAAAAAATATCCCAGCATAGCACCCATAAAAAGTGAGGGTGCAAAAATTCCGCCGGAACCACCCGACCCAAGTGTTATCGAAGTGGCAAGTATTTTTGCGAAGACCAAAATAAAAGCAATATACCAAATCATGTTACCATGAAGTGCTTCATTGATTGAATCATAACCGACACCCATTACTTGTGGGAAAAAGATTGCGATTAAACCTAGCCCCACACCACCTACGGCAGGCTTCAGATACGGAGGTATATGAAAATGATTGTCAAAAAAATCTTCCGATGTATATAATACTTTTATAAATAAATAAGAAACTAAACCGCTAATTGCTCCCAAGGCAAAATAAAAAATAATCTCATACGGCGAAGTTAATGTATATTTAGGGACTAAAAATGCAGCAAAATCTCCCTGAAAAGTATGTGATATTACTGTTGCCATAACAGAAGATATAACAATAGGGGAGAACTGCGCTACGGCAAAATCCATTAATATAATTTCTACTGCGAACAATGCACCTGCTATCGGAGCATTAAAAGCAGCCGCAATCCCCGCAGCAGCGCCACAACCTACTAATGTTTTTAATCTTTTGTTTGATATTCCAAAAAATTTACCTACGCTTGAACCGAGGCTTGAACCGATTTGAACGATTGGGCCTTCTCTTCCTACTGACCCTCCCGTACCTATTGAGATTGCTGATACTATTGCTTTTACTATTGCAACGCGTGCGCGTATCACACCGCCTTTAAGAAGGATGGATTCCATTACCTCAGGTACGCCGTGTCCTTTTGCCTCCGGGGCAATAAAGTAAATTATTGGTCCTACAATTAATCCGCCTATTATTGGTATTAAAAGTCTCAGATACCATGGTGCAGCTAATACATGTGCTAAAAAATGTTCTCCTCCACCATATGATAAAATTGATAGTTCTTTGATTAATGCGCGAATTGCGATTGCTCCAAATCCAGCTAATACACCTATGATAATAGCAACAATTATCATAAAAATATTCTCTGTCATTTTAGCATGATCAAAAAAGGTTACCGTACTATCGGAAAATCTTGCATATATTTTCTTTACTGAAAACCTTCTCAACGTGATAACCCAACTAAATTATTTATTATGATTTGTGCTTTTAAATAATAGGATAGGACCAAATCTCGTTTCAATATTTTAAATGATTTAATTTCATTTCTCTCCCGGGTAAATTTTATATGTAATCTCTCCCTGATAACTAAGATGTGCATTCTCTTAAATGAAAAAATGTATAGGCCTACTGTAATTAACTATTCTTTGTAAAAAGTAAGAATTAAGGTAAATGTAATACTTCCTTTACTAATTTTCTTAAATCGGATTTTAAAAACGGTTTTGAAATGTAATGTGTACATCCCTCTTCAAGAAACTCCTCCTTATCACCCACCATAGCATAGGCAGTAATCGCTATTATAGGAGTATTATCATATTGAGGAAGTTTTTTGATTTCGTGAACAACATCTATACCGCCAATTCCTCTACCAAGATTAATATCCATTAAGAAGCCGTCAAACTTTTTGTTTTTTAACATCTCTACTGCCGTAGGTCCATCTTTTGCAAATTCAATATTACAAACATCTTTTAAAAATATTATAATTATGTCTTTTGAAACCTCATCGTCTTCGACTAATAATAGCAGGGGTAAATCATTACTCACAATTTTCTCCTTTGATTTAATGTAATAGTTATTTAATTCTAATTCAATGTTAAGTTGCCGGAGCCTTATAGTTGTCACTTTTAATTTATTAAATAAATATAATTTACTCAAATTAACCGATAAATTAAGTCTCTGATAATATTTTATTAATTTCTTTTATTAAAGCATACCTTGATTTATTGATATCTTGTTCAAGATTGTATTGCCGATAAAATTATCATTCGGAATGAAATTAAACCTAAAAGTTATACTTATTCTTTTTAAAAGAAATACTTCGAATGACTATCAATAGACAATTAATAGCAAATTACAAATTCCTACTCGCCGGGTTACTTTTATTTTTATGCCTGCTTAAAATTTCTTGAGATAAGTGTAAATAAGCTTGTGAGCCGTTTGATAAAACATCATAAAGTAAAATTGGCTTTTTGTGAAAAGTAGCTTCGGATATTTTTATGTTTTTAGGGATAGTGGTTTGAAGCAAATAATCCGGATAAAGACTATTTAATTCTTCTTTCACAATTGCCGTTACCTTTGTATTCGATTCGTACATGGTTAACAGGATTCCTTCAATTTGTAAATTCCTGTTTCCTATTGTGCGAATCCATTGAATATGATTCAGCATTTTTTTGATAGCATCCAATGAAAAATTGCTTGCATTGACTGGAAGTAAAACAGAATCGGCTGCCAATAATGCATTTTTAGTCATTCCATGCAAGTAGGGTGGGCAATCAATTATTATGTAATCATAGGTTATGAGTTCAATATGAAGTAATGTCCTTAGCAGCGCATTATTTTTTGAAAGCCGGTTCATGCGTTCTTCATTCTCAAAGGATAATAAGCTGGAGGGAATAAAATCTAAATTTGGAATATCTGTTTTGTGAATTACTTGTTCCAGAGATTTAGTGAAACTGAAAACATTAAATATATCACCTCTAATCATTTCGGGTGTAAAACCTAAGGCTATTGAACAAGCTCCTGAATAATCTAAATCCAGAAGTAGAGTTTTCTTTTCGGCAATAGAAAGACCTACTGCAAGATTAACTGCGGTAGTTGTTTTTCCGACACCTCCTTTTGGAACTGCGATTGCAATTATTTTACTCATTATTAAACAGTCTTTATGTTTCTTGTCTTATTTGAACGTATGAACCTCCTCTAAAAGGGTATTTCTATTGTGAAAAAGATTTAATTTTTGTTAATATTCACAATTCGAACATGACCTTTTTAGATACGCCCTATCTCTGAGAATAGAAAATTTATCATATATGTAATCGTTTTTTTAGTTTTCCGGAATAATTTTGAGTTCTTTAAAAAATGTTCTCGAATCGTCTTTCCCTTGAAAAATATCCTATTATAGAAAGAAAATATAGTCTCATCATGAATTCTAAGTTTTTAAATCCCGTTGTTGCGAGAACGACTTTTTTTGAGTGGACTCGTTATTAAAACTTATAATTTAATTTAATTCAAAGCAAGTAGTAATATCGGTAAATTAAATTATATACATATAAATACTTTTCATATCAAGTTTGAGATAATAAATTATTAACCTGTAAAATAGTCATAAAGCGAATAAAATGAAAAGTGATTTTATTATTTATTTGACTTAATGAATTAGCCTCATACTATCTTATGATGGGGAAACGTCAAAAAAGAAATCTATAAATCGATTTAAATTTAGTATTGAAGGCGAGTAATGGATCTTAAATTGGTTATGATTTTTTTGAGTTCAATGAATTTTGTATCTTAAAATACTAATTGTAATTTATTCTTATTAGATTTAAGGAGTATTCGATTTATGGAACCCAAATGGCTGAAGTGGGCAAAGAGCTTGCAGGCAATTTCTCAAGTGGGATTGACATTTACTTCAAACGAGTTTGATATAGAAAGATATAAAAAAATTAGAAAGATTGCTGCTGAAATGATGTCTGCTAATTCAGACACAGATTTCGAATTCATTCATAATCTTTTTAATTATGAAGATGGTTATCCTACTCCAAAAGTTGATGTCCGCGGTGTTGTATTTCAGGATGATAAAATATTACTTGTAAAAGAAAAAGTTGATGGCGGGTGGACTTTACCGGGGGGATGGGCGGAACCAAATGAAACGCCTAGTCAGTCGGTAGAAAGGGAAGTACTGGAAGAATCCGGTTATGTTGTTTCGGCTGAGAAAGTTTCGGCAATTTATGATAGAACTAAACAAGGGCATACACCGCCACATCCATACCATGTTTATAAAATATTTTTTCTTTGTAAAATACTTGGAGGTGAGAGTGTACCAAGTTTAGAAACCGATGATGTAGGCTTCTTCGATAAAGATAATTTACCTAATCTTTCGGATGCAAGAATTAAAAAGCATCAAATCTTAAGATTATTTGAGCATTATAAGAACCCTTCTTTATCTGTAGATTTTGATTAATTATTTTCAAGTTTTAATTGTATAATTTTATTATATAAGTAAAAGAATTTTTAAAAAAAAACGAATTAATAAAAAAACAAGAGTGAGATATGATATACAGAAAATTTGGTAAAACCGGATTAAAAGTTAGTGAAATCGGCTATGGAGCTTGGGGTATTGGTGGACCTGCAATGGCCGGTGAAATTCCTATCGGATGGGGTAATGTTGATGATAATACTTCAATAAAAGCGTTGGAAAAAGCTTATGATCTTGGAGTTACTTTTTATGATACGGCGGATTTTTACGGTTTAGGTCATTCGGAAGAGTTAATCGGAAAAACTTTATCCGGCAAGAAGAATATTATAATTGCTACAAAAGTAGGACATAGGCTTGCAAATAACGGAAGAATTATTCTCGATTATTCCAAGGAGCATATTCTTCAGGCTTGTGAAAAAAGTTTAAAACGATTAAAACGTGAAACAATCGATTTATACCAACTTCATTCGGCTAAATTAAATCATCTTGAACAAGGTGAATGTATTGAAGCTATGGAACAACTAAAAAAAGATGGTAAAATTAAATATTGGGGTCTTTCATTGAGTACTTTCGAACCTGAACCCGAAGCAAATTTCTTAATGAAAAATAATCTGGGTTCAAGCTTTCAAATTGTTTTTAATATCCTTAATCAGAAGGGATTGATGACTATTCAAGATGCCGGTAAGAATGGATACGGTGTGATTGCCAGGATGCCGTTACAGTTTGGGTTGCTAACCGGAAAGTTTAATAAGAATACTAAATTTGAGAAAAATGATCACAGAGCATCCCGTTTAACACCTGAAATTTTATCGGAAGCATTAGACTCATTAGATGATGTGTGGACGTTGGCAAATAAATATGGTATCTCAAAAACATCTATTAGCTTGAGCTTTATTTTGAGTATGCCGGAAATTTCAACGGTGATTCCCGGAATTAAAACTCCCGAACAAGCTATACTCAATACAAATGATTTAGTAAAATTATCGCAAGAAGATAGAGATTTCTTAATTGAAATGTATAAAAAGAAATTTTATGAAATAGTTGAATTGATGCAGAAGCGATATCAATAGATTATTTATTTTAACCTAATATATTGTCAATATTTAATAATTAGTATTCTAATAATTCAATGCTTACGGGTAAGCATTTGCGCCAAGCGTAGTTAAAACGGAGAGACCAACGCAATCTTCCTATGTATGGGCTAATGGTTTTGGATAACTCATATTGTTAAAAGCGATAACTGTTTCGAAATTTCAGGAAGATCACAAACAACTGCTTCAATTTTATGGAATCCAGTTCCATTATGGTCTCAGGAAATTCAATATGAGTCGCCAG
>CBFDUR010000139.1:0-5750 GCA_965613005.1 uncultured Ignavibacteriales bacterium | reverse complement strand
AAATTATTGAATCTAATTTAAATTATATTTAAAAATGAAAAAGCAAGAATTATTAAATTATTGTTTAGAAAAAAATATTTTAATTGTCCCGTTTGATATCTCTTCTGCAAGCTTGACATCTTCAGGTGAAGACAACAGCAAAAGATTGACATCATATTTTTGGAGATACTCTAATAATTTACGAAATCTTGATATACCCCAAAATCTTGCTTTGCTCCCGGAAGATATGTTTACTCCTATTATCTTTTTATTTTTTGCAAAGTTCTTGTGAATAAAATTATTTGCAATTTTCTTGTCTGCTGCATCGATGGTGAAATAAATTTTTGCATCATTCGAATCCGGTTCGATATCAAATAACTTTAATATTTCCAGCAATCTCACAACAACATGAGAATTGGCGGGGTCTAATCGTCCGACTGTTTTAGTATAAATTGTTTTATTTTCTTTTTCCAATCCGAATTTATTTTTTACACCGCTTAAAGCAATTAAGAAACTAACAGTAGTTGAAACATCATCGTGTAGATCCACAACAGTTTGAATGCCTTCCTTTTTAATGTATCTGATTACTTCGAGAAATCCTTTAATTCCCTTATTGAAAATTATTATACGATCTATATCAGGATTATTATCGTAAACAATGCGGTTTTTCTTATCAGCCAAAATATATGATTTACAGTTAAGATTTTGCTTAATCCGGTGAAGCAGGGGAGTAGTAACTAAGGCATCTCCTATTTTATTTAATCTGATGAATAATATCTTCGAAAACACTTCGTTATTGTTTTGTTTTTTGCCGAATAATGAGGAAATAATCAGCAAAATTCTAAGAAGGATATTTTTCAAAAAAAATTCAAACTTTTTCATAATTCAGGTATTGATATTCCATTTTTTAAAATTAAATCGTTAATTTTTTGCAGTATATTTTCATTGGAAAGTTGGAAAAAACATTCATGATTATATTTACACTCCCGGAGATTACATTTGATACAAAACAAATCTTCTTTAATTATATAACTTGAAGTTTCTGAATATGGACCATGTTTTGCAGGATCCGTAGGCCCAAATATACCCAATGTAGGTTTATGTAATACAACCGATATATGCATTGGACCCGAATCGTTAGCTAATATAAAATTACAATTATTTATTATCCCGGCTAATTGTCCTATGCTTGTAGTAGGTGCAAGTTCGGTATATTTAGGAAATTTTTGTTTAATAAAAGTAGCATCATTTTCATCACCGGGTCCCCAAAGGATTAAAAATTTAACGGAATATTTTTGAAGAATTATTTTACATATTTCAACCCATTTTTCAGCATCACATCTTTTGGATTTCCAACCTCCGGATGGAATTATTCCAAAAATAAATGTTCCTTTCGAAAATTTACTTTCAACAAATTCTTTGCCGAATTTGTTATCCTCTTCATTAAGATAGAAATGAATCTTTTTGGAGATGATTGGGACATTCAATGATTTCAGTAATTCCAGGTTATGCTCGGCAGAATGATAATTCCCGCGACCGGAAGTTGCAGGAAGATTGTATGCCCATTTTCTTCCACGATAAGCAAATCCAATTCTATATTTAACGCCGGATAGAAAAGTAATTTGAGCAGACCGTGGATTACACCATAAATCAATTATCAAATCATATTTTTCCTTTCTTATTCGAAGTGCAACTTTCAAAGGAAATTCTTTATTCCGCATCGTTAAGGTTTTGTCAACAAGTGGGTTATTTTGCAGTGAGTCTTTTGCAAAAGTTTCTGTTAAATAATCAATTTTAACACCGGGAAAATGAGAGTGTAAATTTTCTAAAATAATTGTTGAAAGTATTATATCTCCAATTCCTCTTGGTTTAATGCATAGAATTTTCTTAATTTTATTTTTATCAAAATTCATTTTAAGTTCACATTAAATATTTATTCCGAATCAATTATAGTTCAAAACGAATAGTATTTAAAAGAAATAGAAAAGGAAATTAAAAAGTATAAATTATGAAAAACATTACCATTCATAATAAAAGATAATGAAATAATGAAAGAAACAATAATTATAATTTAAATGCGTTTCAATGAGCATCCAACCAATTTTTGCCGATGCCTGTTTCCACTTTAATCGGTACATTCATAGGTAGGGCGTTTTCCATTAAATTTATAACAAGTAGTTTAATCTCGTTAACTTCATCTTTGTGAGCATCGAACAATAATTCGTCATGAACTTGTAGAACCATTTTCGTTTTTGTTTTTCTCTTTGTAAGTTCATTCAAGATATTTATCATTGCAATTTTTATCATATCGGCGGCAGTTCCTTGAATCGGCATATTTATGGCGACTCTTTCTTCAAATTGCCTGACAACCCGATTATTGCTGTTTATATTTTTAAGGAATCTTCTTCGCCCCATTAAAGTTTCGGCGTATCCTTTATTACGGGCAATTTTAACGGAGTCTTCCATGTATTTTCTTACTTTTTTGAAAGTATTAAAGTAAGTTTCAATAATCTCTTTTGCATGAGTTTGGGTTACGCCCAGCCTGGTTTTTAACCCGAAAGGTCCGATTCCATAAAGGATTCCGAAATTAACCTCTTTTGCTTTTCTTCTCATTTCGGGTGTAACTTCTTCAGGAGAAACCATGAAAACCAGAGCTGCCGTACTACGATGTATATCTTCACCGTTTTTGAATGCATTTGTCAATCCCTCGTCACCACAAATACTGGCTAAGATTCTAAGTTCAATTTGGCTATAATCCGCACTTAACAAAACATAATCTTTATTTCTTGCTACAAAAGCTTTTCTGATTTCCTTTCCCAATTCAGTACGAATAGGTATGTTTTGAAGATTCGGACCGTTGCTGGATAATCTGCCGGTAGAAACCGCAGTTTGATTGAAACTAGTATGTATTCTGTGAGTTTTCGGATTGATTATGTTTGGTAGTGCATCGGCATAAGTAGATTTTAATTTAGTAACCTGACGGTAATTAAGTATTACATCTATTATTTCGTGTTCACCTTTTAACGCCTCCAATGATCTTGCATCGGTAGAATAGCCGGTTTTTGTTTTTTTGCCTGTTGTTAACCGAAGTTTATCGAAAAGTATTTTTTGCATCTGTTGTGGTGAATTTATATTAAATTCTTCGCCGGCAAGTGAATAAATTTCTTTTGTATAATTATTTAAAAGTATTGCCAGGTCTTTGCTTAAATCGTTAAAAGCTTGTTTATCTACATTTACTCCCTCTCTTTCCATATCTTCCAATACTTTTACAAGAGGGAATTCAATTTTATATGCAACTTGAGTTAAGTGGTCTTTTTTAAGTTCTTTGTCAAGTATTTCGAATAGCCGGTAAGTGATATCTGCATCTTCTGCGGAATAGTGAGATAATTTATTAAGATCAACATCAAAAATTTTAGAAGGATCTTTCTTCAGACCGATTAATTCTGTCAAGGGTATTGGTTTATATTTCAAATACTTCATTGAAAGATTATCCATTCCGTGTTTTTGGTCAGGGTCAATTACATAACTGGCAAGCATCGTATCAAAATAAAAATTATTTACTTCAATACCGTGGCTTCGAAGAACTGCGATATCAAATTTACCATTTTGGCATACTTTTTTAATCTTTTTATTTTCAAACACAGGTTTGAATATAGATTTGAATTCTTCCATACTCAATCTATCCGATAAATTTTTGGAAAAAAGATCGTTTTGATTTTTGTACGGATTAATAGGTACAAAGTATCCTTCTTTGATTTTTGTTGAAAATGAAACACCTGCCGGTTTCAACGTGAACGGGTTCAAACCATCCGTTTCGGTATCAAAAACAAATAGTTCGATTTTATTTAATTTTTCTGATAGAGCTTTAGCATCGGTTGAGGTAACAATTAATTGATAATTTACTTTTTTACTGTCAAATTCGATTATATCTTCGGGAGTTTCATTTCCGATTCCCGCAACGGTACCGGATTGGTCATAAATGCTAAGCGTTCTGTGGAAAAGATTTTTGAATTCAAGCTCGAGGAAAATAGATTTTAATTGATCAAAATCGGGCTGCGTAAACTTCGCCTTTTCAAAATTAAAATCCAGAGGCACTTCGCAATATATCGTAGCTAATTCTTTGGAAAGGAATGCATTCTCTTTCCCGATAAGTAATTTTTCCTTCAAACCTTTTTTTTCAATATCATCAATATGTGCATATAAATTTTCAATCGAGCTATATTTATGTATTAATGGCAATGCATTTTTGGGACCAATACCTACAACACCGGGTATATCATCAGATTTATCACCTATCAAAGCCAGATAATCAATCATTTGCGGCGGTTCAAAACCAAATTCTTCTTTCACTTTACCCAAATCGATTATTGCCAAATCTTCAACCGACTTACCGGGTTTTATTATTTTTGTTTTTTCCGTTACTAATTGGTTATAATCTTTATCAGGCGTAATTATAAAAGATTCCAAGCCTTCTTTCTCTGCTTTTTTGACAACAGTGCCTATTATATCGTCGGCTTCATATCTCGGAAGAATATAAATCGGTATCTTAAAAATTTCGATAATTTGTTTAATCCTATCAATTTGTGGTATTAAATCATCCGGAATCTTTGCTCTTGAAGATTTATATCCTTTATATTTTTCATGTCTGAAAGTTTTTTCTTTTGAATCAAAAGCTACCGAGATATATCCGGGTTTATTATCCTCAAGAATTTTCAATAGCTGAGTCATAAAACCGTAAATCGCCGATGTGGGTTCTCCTTTTCTTGTTGCTAATGGACGATTTATAAATGCAAAGTACGCTTTATAAGCAAGCGACATTGCATCAATAACAATAAACTTTTTCTTTTCCATTGCCTAAAATTCCTTTTATAATTAAGTTCATTCCAACTAAATGTATTTCCGTTATTTCAAAATTTTCATTAAAAAATTATCTCTTAAATCGATTATAAAACTCTTTCTAGAATATGTTGATATAAACTTTGGTTCATAAAAATATTATTTGTTCCAACTACACAGTTTGATAATGAACTCAAAGAGTGTGAATGGAAGCTAAAAAACTCACCCTAAATCCCTCTCTTTCAGGAGATGGACTTTTAAAAAGCTGCAAAGCAGCTCGTTATAGCCCTTTCTCTTTTTAAGAGAAGGCAGGGGATGAGTTTTGATTTATTTTTTCCATCTTTTCTTCACTCACTGAATTATTATTATATTCTTCTTTTGAGACTTTAGAGACAGACACTAATTATTTCCGGTAGAGATATTACGACTTTGTCTTATATTTCCAAAAGAAATAAATAGGAAGACCAAGTAATATCAAAATTAATCCCATTGCAGCATCTTTAGTATCTGAAATCAAGGTATTAGCCAAAAATAGAAATGAAAAGATAACGAAAATAGCCGGAAGATACGGATATCCCCAAACCTTATATGGTCGATAAGTATCAGGCATTTTTTTCCTTAATACAAATACTCCGAAAGTGCCGAGTCCATAAAACAACCATGCTGCAAAAATTACATAATTTGTAATAGTATCGAAAGAACCTGAAAGAACCAGTATGCATGACCAGAGTCCCTGTACCAGCAAAGATATATGAGGAGTTCCATATCTCGGATGAATTTTTTCTAATTTCTTGAAGAACAATTTATCGCGAGCCATCGCAAATGGGACACGTGCCGTTGCAAGAATGCTCCCGTTTAGTGCACCGAAAGTTGAGATAATTACAGCTATCGATATAAGGTCCGCACCTCTATTGCCGAAGATTACATGTGCCGCC
>CBFDUR010000138.1:0-5779 GCA_965613005.1 uncultured Ignavibacteriales bacterium | reverse complement strand
CAACCATGCAATTAGTAATCAGGCTGTTGTGTGCGGAAGGTAGGTTGAATGCACATCTGGTACGAACAGGTAAATTACCGCACGAAGAAGGTGTTAAACTGAGTAAAAATGCTCATAAATTGATTGAGTCACCTATTTATGTAGATGACACTCCGGCTCAAACGGTTTTGGAAATAAGAGCTAAGGCAAGGAGATTAAAAGCCGAACAGAGAATAGGTATGATTATAATAGATTATCTACAATTAATGCAGGGCCCTGCAAATGCTCAAAGCCGCGAGAGAGAAATTTCACATATTTCGCGTTCTCTTAAATCACTTGCCAAAGAATTAGATATTCCGGTGATCGCATTATCTCAGCTTAACAGAGCCGTCGAAACACGTACCGACAAAAGACCTCAATTATCAGATCTTCGAGAGTCAGGTTCAATAGAGCAAGACGCCGATGTTGTTATTTTTCTGAATCGCCCCGAATATTATCATATTTTGAAAGATGATAAAGGAAATTCCCTCGAAGGCATTGCGGAGATTATTATTGGGAAACAGAGGAATGGTCCTACAGGCGAGTTGCGATTGGCATTCATTAAAGAATATACCCGCTTTGAAAATCTTGCTCATGCCCGGCAAATTGAAGAATATTCGGCGCTTCCTACTGAGGAGGATATTATTTGAAATTTATGTTTTTGGATTAAGTTTATTATTATAATCGTAAATAAAAAAATTTGGGAACTCAATAAATAATACCTTAGTTTAATGAAAGGTATTGTTTTCAACTTTTTAATTTTATTAACAAATTATACATAAATAATATGAAAAAAATCTTAAGTATATTTATTTTGTTTTCTTCTTTAATTACGGCTCAAATTTTTACTAAAGCCGATATTAATATTAGTAAAAGTAAGTTTCAATTAGCTATAAAAGAAAATCTTGAAAGTAAACCGATCGGGTATGTAATAGCAACGATTGGAAAAAGTTTTATCGGAACTCCTTATGTTGCTCATACTTTAGAAATAGGGAAAAAAGAAACTCTCGTTGTCGATCTTACCGGTTTAGATTGTACTACTTTTTTGGAAAGTACTTTAGCTTTTGCAAGATCCATCAAAGAAAATAAAACAACATTCAAAGATTATGAAAATGAATTAAAAGAAATCCGCTATCGAAACGGTGTTCTTAATGGCTATCCGTCACGCTTGAATTATTTTTCCGATTGGATATATAACAATGGGAAAAAAGGTATTATAAAAAATGTTTCCAAAGAGCTTGGAGGGGTCAAGATTATGTTCAATCTTAATTTTATGACTACACATCCGAAGGATTACTCCCGTCTTATAGCTCATCCGGAATTTATTCCTATTATCAGAAAACAAGAGGAAGCAATTAATAAAAGAGTTTACTACTATATCCCAAAAAATAAAGTAGCAAAAATAGAGAATAAAATACACAATGGTGATTTAATTGCTATTACCTCAAATGTAAAAGGTTTGGATTTCAATCATGTTGGGATAGCAGTGAAAATGAATGACGGAAAAATTCACTTTTTGCATGCTCCAAATGTCGGATATAAAGTTCAGATTACTCACGAAACTCTTGCCGAGTACCTGATGAAGTTTAAAAGAGATACAGGCATAATGGTCTTAAGAGCGTTGGAATCGAAATAAATGTTTGAAAGATATTAGATTAAAACACGCAACCTGGATTTATGAACTTTCTCTAAAGCGATATTTTATAGTGAAAAAGTTTGGACTTTTATTAATGTTCAAAACCTGAAGGTTTGAAAATGACCTTCTTAGTACGTATCAAACGTATAAAATTCTTATTCCATTTAAAATTTACTATTTTAGGAAGTGGAATAGAATATGCCTATGATACAAGAATAAATAACCGTCATTTTCGGAGTTGTAATTCGATAACTTATTTTATCCCACCACCTTAATAATAAGAAATTCAAAGAGTTCAATATGCTCATTATTAAACCTCAAATTTTCTGCATTTATCCCGAAATAGTATTTGGTTTTAGTACTAAAATCGGTAAAGCCCGTCCATTGCCTTACAATTTTAATTTATCCTTTTCTGTCGGAGATGATGAAAGCCTGGTCCGGGAAAACCGTGAAAATTATTTTAAGACTTTAGGATTGGAAACCGATCATATTGCTTTTCAAAATCAGGTTCATAGTGATATTGTTACTTGTGTTAAGAAAGGCGGTAATTGCGGGGAAAGTGATGCGATGATAACAGACCGATATAATTTAGGGCTTGCAGTAGTTTCTGCAGATTGTACGCCTATCTTTATTTATGATAAATTAAACAAAGTGATTGCAGCAGTTCATTCCGGATGGCGCGGAACCAAGAAAAATATTTTATTTAAAACTTTAATTGAATTAATAGAACATTTGGGTAGTAATGCCGAGAATTTAATCGTTTACATCGGAGCATCCATTTGCCAAAAATATTACGAGGTGGGAAGGGAAGTGGCTGAATTGTTTAATAAAAAGTATTTAGTGCTGCAAAATGATAGATATCTTTTAAATATATCACATGCTAATTATGATATTTTGGTTAAATTCGGCGTAAGAAAAGAAAATATTCAATGTTCTTTATTATGCACTAAAGAATTATCCAATTTACTTTATTCCTATAGACGGGATGGAAAATTTTCGGGGCGTTCTTTAGGTGTAATTGCAATGCGACAAATTTAAAGAGAATGTCCTATATTATTCCTTCGATTAAATTTAAATTTGTTCCATTTTATTTAACAGGATTATAATGCTGAATGTAATACGAATTAAAAAAGCAACTTTTTATGCTTATCATGGAGTTCTTTCGGAAGAGCAAAGCGTCGGAGGTAAATTTGAAGCTGATGTAGATATGTATACGGATTTTTCGGCTGCTGCTGAAAGCGATAGCCTGAACCAAACTATTAATTATGATAAAGCTTATAAGTATATTTATCAAATGGTGCTTGAGCAGAAGTATTATTTGATTGAAACTCTTGCAGTGAAAATTGCAGATGAACTATTGAAAAAATTTACTAATATAGAAAAAGTAGCTGTGCGAGTCAGAAAAAATGATCCACCCTTAGGTGGTGTGGTCGATTGTATCGAAGTTGAAGTTGTGAAAAGTCGTGAGGATTTAACTCCGGAATCATAATTTATTATTTGATTAATGTGTTGATGAGAGAAATAGATAATACTGCGTATGTAGCTTTAGGTTCGAATATTGGGGACAAACTGGGTTTCTTAAAAGATGCGCTTAAAAAGATTGCTGAAAGTTCACAATGTCAAATAAGAGAAATATCGTCTATATATGAAACGAGACCTTTTGGGATTAAGAATCAGGATAATTTTATTAATGCGGTAGTAAAAATTAAGACCTCATTCTATATTTCAACATTGATGCACTTTCTTAAAAATATTGAAAAAAGTACCGGTCGTCGCAAATCTTACAGGTGGGGTCCCCGGGAAATAGACCTTGATCTTTTGTTTTATAATAAATTAGTTTATAAAGATGATGAATTAATAATTCCTCATAAAGGTATAGAATTCAGGGATTTTGTTTTAGTTCCGCTCATTGAAATTGCACCTGATTATTTTCACCCTGTATTAAAGATTAAAATTTCGGATATTTGTATGGATAATTTGGAAAAGAATATAATCCGAAAACTATCATATAACATATATCAATAAATAAGGCCGGAAGGTGAGTAATAATTCAGAAATATGCTATATAGCAATCGAAGGGGTTATAGGTGCGGGGAAAACATCTTTAGCCTTAAAATTAAAAAAAAAATTGAATGCAGAGCTTGTTCTCGAACAGTTTGAAGTAAATCCATTTCTGGAGAAATTTTACAACGATAGAAAAAGATATGCATTTCAAACGCAGATGTTTTTCCTTATAAACCGGTATAAACAGCAAGAATCATTGAACCAGGAAAATCTATTTACCGAATATTTGGTGAGCGATTATGTATTTGAAAAAGATAAAATTTTTGCTTATTTAAACTTGAGTGAAGAGGAATTAAAACTATATGAAAGCCTTTTCCCGATGCTTGCTAAAAATCTCCGAAAACCGGATTTGGTAATTTATCTCCAAGCTAGTGTTGATAGATTAATATATAATATTAAAAGAAGAGGCAGGAAAATCGAACGAAATTTAACTAAAAATTATATTGAAGAATTATGCGATGCTTATAATCATTTTTTTTTCAGATATAACAGTTCGCCTTTGTTGATTGTAAATACTACTGAAATTGATTTCATCAAACGGGATCAAGATTTTGATGAATTATATAACCAAATTTTTAGAAATGATAGAGGTTTTACCGAATATTTTAAACCCGAATCGAAAAAATGGAATGATCATGTTTAGGCTATTTTTATTATTCATAGTTTTCTATATCGTTTATAAAGCCGTGAAGATATTTTTTCGTTATTTTAGTCCTTCGTTGAAAAGAAATTCGAAAGTTAAGAATAATCTTTCTAAAGAATCTAAATATAAAGATGTTGAAGAAGTGAAATTTACGGAAATTAAATCCGAAATTAAATCTAAAACTAAAAAGAAAGACTAATTCAATTTTTAATGGCGAAGGATACAGTAGTTACTAATATTATTTATGGTTTACTTAAGAAGATACTATCGGTCGATGAATCAAATAGTGTTGATATTGGTGAACCTAAAAAGATTTTAATAGTTCGCCAGCACAATCAACTTGGGGATCTACTGACAGACGTTTCCCTTTCCAGAGCAATTAAAGAAAAATATCCTGATTGTCATATCACTTTAATTGTCAGTCCCTTCAATTATTCCGGTCTTATTAAAAATAGGTTTATTGATAGATTATTTATATTCGATAAAACCAAATTATATAGCTTGTCTTATATCTCAACGTTTTTAAAATTATTACGTGAAAAATACGATTTAGCAATAGTTCCGGTCATCGTTTCGATTTCTTTTACCAGTAATTTAATATCCAGAATTTCCAATTCGAAAATCAGAATAGGGCCTGAAAGCCTGAATGGACAGGAAAATAAGAGTGCATTTTTATTCGATAGAAGAGTAAATATGGATTGGAGAAAATACCCGGATTCTAATGTGTATGAAAAAAGCATAGATATTTTGAGACCATTCGGAATAACGACTAATAATTTCAAAACGGAAATTAATTTTGATGAAGAGGATTTAGCTGTTGCCGATAGTTTTATCAATCAATTGGATTTTACCTCGGGAGACTTGTTAATAGGCTTACATGTGGGAGCAGGGAAACCGCCTAATAGATGGGCATTATCAAGATATACCGGGTTGATCAAAAAATTGAAATATCAGTTTAATACTGTTTTATATATAACCGGAAGTAGTGCAGATAATAACGAGATAAATTACCTAAAACAAAATATCCCATTCCCTCTTGGAATTTTTCTAAATAAAAAAATTACAGAGGTTGCTGCATTAATTTCAAAATCGGATTTGTTCATTTGTAATGATACCGGAATAATGCATGTAGCAGGTTCTACCGATACTCCTCAAATAAGTATTTTTGGACCGACGAACCCTTTTAATTGGGCTCCGATAGGCAGTAATAAATATTTTATAAGGAAATCCGGATTGATTGATGATGTTACTGTTCAAGATGTATTCGATTTATGCGGTAATATATTATTGAAAAACAGTGAAAGGAGTTAATGTTGTTAAATGAATATATTTAAAGATTTCTCTCTATGGTCGAAATGACAAATTATAGTCTATCTCATATGACTTGATACCAAAAACGTTACCGGTTTCCTTAAATC
>CBFDUR010000137.1:0-5785 GCA_965613005.1 uncultured Ignavibacteriales bacterium | reverse complement strand
TTATTATTCTAATAACCGCCATAGATTATTTGACTTTTTCTCCCCATTTTATTATTCTTCCTTTGTATTTTTTCATAAAGGAGTTAATGTGATGTATAATAATAATGAAGAATTTCAATTTACCGGCCCGGCAGGTAGTCTTTCTATTGCCCAGGGTGATAATGCCTCCAAAAAATTAGCAATGCTAATTGAAGTTAAATGTTTTGGATTAGGTCCAACGAAAACCGCCCGAAAATATGGTTATACAAAACAAAGATATTACCAGATATTAAATGACTATAATAATGGCGGTATTCAAGCGTTAATTAATAAAAAAAGTGGTCCCAAAAAAAATTATGTGTGTACGGATAGATTAGAAAACCAGATCATACGATACAGATTTCTGGACTCTGATTGTTCGGCGGCGGTAATAGCCCAAAAATTAAAACAAGACGGCTATAAAATTAGTATAAGAAGCGTAGAGAGAACCATTACAAAATATGGATTACAAAAAAAAAACTCTATTTGTACAATCCTAAAAAGAAGAAAAAAGTAATAGAAGTTCATACCACTAAACGGAAAACGAAAAGAATAAAAACTGACATCTCTACTGTTGAACGCAATGTAAGAGAATTATTAGTTAGAAAAATTTCCGGTACTTTGCTAGGGATCTGGTTATTAGTTCCGGAACATCTTCGTCTGGGTACGTGGGATTTATTAAAATCGTGGACAGGTGATTCAATTGGCGGCATAGAACCGCGCTTAGCTATGCAGATGGTACATGAAGCAGCATTATGTGTTACCGGAATCAGAGAATCACGTTCATTAAATCATCAAGGATTTGAAGTAGCAAATGGTTTGCCTTTCATAGCTACAGACCAGGAAATACATAATTTATTAGACTTACATAGCATTGAAGAAGCTAAGTTAATTCAAATTAAATTAGCTTTGCTTCGTTCAAGTTTAGGGCATTATAAGGGCAATCTTCTGGCATTTGACCCTCATCGAATTCCAACGTATTCCAGGCGCATTATGGTTAAAAAGAAAAGTCATCCCAGGGAACCATCCAAATCTGTTTTGCAAACGTTTTTTTGTTTAGACGCTCAAACCGGTCAACCCATTTCTTTCATCCTCGGTTCATCCGGTAAAACAACATCAGCATCTTCTGTTGAACTATTAAAAATGTTAAACCGTATTTTTCCTTCAGAAGATAATATCTGTTTATTGGCAGATACTGAACATGAAACCAAGGCTTTGTTAAACTATATTATAGAAAGTAATAAATATGATATTCTTATACCTGGCAGCCGTAGAAAAAAAGTAATGAATATAATTCAAAACCTAGATTATAATCGGCATTGGGCCGGTTATGCAACAGCAGAAACAACATATAAATATGGAAATAACAAATATAGTTTTCGATTAATTGGACAGCGCAGCGGTGAAAAATATTATAGTTACAAACCCTTTTTTGCTACAAGTAATAGTCCTTCAGTCGATTTGATAACTGAAAAATTTCCAAAACGATGGACTATAGAAGAGTTCTTTAATTTTGAAGGAGCTATGGGATGGAATAGGGCTTCGACCTTAAACTTAAATATTCGATTCGGGAAAATGACTTTAGCTCTCATTGCGCAAGCAGCAACTTATCAATTAAAGAAAAAGTTGCCGATCCCTTATAAAAAATGGACTGCTGAACATCTTGCCAATTCAATCTTCCGAGGTATTGACGGAGACCTAAGAGTTAAAAATGATACTATTATAGTTACTTTCTATAATGTGCCTGAATCATTAGATTTAAGAAAGAATTATGAAAATTTACCCGAAAAGTTAAAAGCTGAGGGAATAAATCCAAAAGTTCCATGGTTATTTAATTATAAGGTGGATTTCCGATTTAAATGACTTTTGAGTCAAATGAATAGTCGATAATAAATCGCTGACTTAAGCGGGAGAAGGGGAAGATTTAAGTATAGATTATTTGATTAAGATTCCCGGAATCCCTATCGGGGAAAAGCCCCTTCTCTTTTTAAGACCTGCCTGCAGCCGGTAGGCAGGGAAGGCGGGGGATGAGTTTCGGTTTATTTTTCCCATTATCTTTATAATCGCTGAATTATTATAATGTCTTCCTTTGGAGACTTTAAGGACAGACACTATTTAGTATAAATTATGTTATTGTCTATTTCCACTTTTATATGTCCTTTAGAAATCTCCGTCAGTTGATTATTTATATTATCGATAGCGGAGGGAGAAATCAAACAATTAAAAACCACCTTATCATTATAAATAGTATCAATAATTTTTGAATCTGAAGAAGATAAAATTCTATGTACGTAACCAATATCTGAAAATTCTGCGATGATAGTTAAATGATAATATGGCAATTTTACTATAATACTCGCTGTTTCCAAAGTTTTATGCGCGGTATTATAGTAAGTTTTTCCTAAAGGTCCTACTCCTAACTTTGTTCCGCCGAAATATCTAATAATTACAAGAATGACGGATATGAGATCAAAATGTTTGATAGCATTTAGAATTCTTATACCGGCACTACCGTTTGGCTCGCCGTCATCGGAATATTTAACAAACTTATCATTAAGTATATATGCGTAGCAATGATGGGTTGCATCGTAATACTTTTTCTTGATTCTGTTTAGGATAGTAACGCATTCTTTTTCCGATTCAACGTGATAAACCTGACCGATAAATATAGAATTCTTTTCTTTAAGCTTAAATTCGTTGAAAGTTTCAATTGTTTTAATTTTTGTTATTTCGTTCATTAGGATATTTAACAAGAAATATGTAATAGTGTACTTCTAATTTAATTGATTTTCAAATAAGCGATACCTAATATAAATATTTAAATTAATAAATTTAAAACCGAATTGGAAAAAGATACTATAATTATTCGCGGCGCTCGTGAGCACAATTTAAAAAATATAGATCTGGAAATACCACGCGATTCGTTTATCGTTATTACAGGACTTTCGGGCTCAGGCAAGTCTTCATTAGCTTTCGATACAATATATGCGGAAGGACAAAGAAGATATATTGAATCACTTTCCGCTTATGCCCGTCAATTTTTGGATCTGCTCGAAAAACCGGATGTAGATTTGATTGAAGGATTAAGCCCGGCAATTTCCATTGAGCAAAAATCAAAATCAGGCAATCCCCGTTCAACAGTCGGAACGGTAACGGAGTTATATGATTATTTTCGTCTTTTATACGCAAAACTGGGTGTTCCTCATTGTTATAATTGCGGGAAGCCGGTTACTAAACAGTCTTCCGTACAAATAATTGATTCCATAATTGTATCGACAGAAGGTAAAAAAGCCCTGATACTTTCACCGGTTGTACGTGGAAGAAAAGGGCATTACCGCGAACTATTTGAAGAGATCCTTTCCGACGGCTTTTTAAAGGTACGTGTAGATAATAAATTATACGAAATTACTAAAGGATTTCAAGTTGACCGGTATAAAATTCATAATATTGAAATCGCAGTCGACACTCTGTCGGTTAGTGAAAATTCAAGACTTCGTCTTACGGAATCTGTTGAAGTTGCCTTGAATTACGGCAGTGGATTAGTAATAGTGAATGACGGTACGCAGGACTACGTTTATAGCAGGCATTTAGCCTGTCTTGATTGCGGAATTAACTACAGAGAGCTTGCACCTAATTCGTTTTCATTTAATTCACCTTATGGTTCTTGCCCTGATTGTGAAGGGCTTGGCGAAAAAAAAGAGTTGGATGTGAATTTAATTATTCCGGATTGGAACAAATCTATTAATGAGGAAGTCCTCGCTCCCCTGGGTAAACCGCGAGTTATATGGTTTTTCAATCAATTGAGCGCTGTAGCAGATAAATACGGATTTGACTATAACACAAAGTTGAAGGAATTAACAAGCGAACAAAAATATACTCTTAAACGGCAGTAAAGAAAAAATTGCTTTTACGTATACTTACGGTAACGGAAAGCCTGTTACATATATGCACAAGTTTTCGGGACTGCTTAATTATCTTAAAAATTATTATAACACTACCAGCTCTAATAATATCCGTGAATGGGTAGAATCTTATATGAATACCGTTACTTGTCCAACTTGCGGAGGCGGAAGATTAAAAAAAGAATCTCTTGCAGTAAAATTTCAAAATAAAAATATCAGTGAATTAACTTCTTTACCTATAAACCGTGCTTTAGATTTCTTTTTGAACATTAAATTATCGGGGCGTGAAGCTATTATTGCAAAACCGGTTTTGAAAGAGATTACTACAAGATTACAATTTTTACTTAATGTAGGGCTTGATTATCTGACGTTAAACAGATCTGCGCGTACTCTTTCGGGGGGTGAATCGCAAAGGATCAGGCTTGCAACTCAGATAGGTTCACAATTAGCCGGTGTGCTTTATGTTTTGGATGAACCTAGCATCGGGCTACATCAAAGTGATAACATTAAACTGATTCATTCACTTAAAAAATTGCGTGATATAGGGAATACCGTTATTGTGGTAGAGCATGATCGTGAAACTATTGAAAGCTCGGATTATATGATTGATCTTGGTCCGGGCGCAGGCGAACACGGCGGTAAAATTTGCCTTTGCGGTAAAACAAAAGATTTAATTGCTTCACAAAACGGTATTGATTCGTTGACATTATCATATTTAACTTATAAAAAGAGAATTCAAATACCTGACTCTAGAAGAAAAGGAAACGGAAAATATCTAATTCTAAAAGGTGCATCGGGGTTTAATCTTAAAAATATTAATCTAAAAATCCCGCTAGGGACGTTAATTTTAATAACGGGTGTAAGCGGCTCGGGGAAATCTACATTAATTAATGAAACACTCGTAAAAATTTTGATGAATAAAATTTATAAATCCAAATCGGTTCCTCTTCCTTATAAATCAATAGAAGGATTGGAAAACATCGATAAAATTATCGAAATAGATCAAGCACCGATTGGCAGAACTCCAAGATCAAACCCTGCAACTTATACCGGTGTGTTCACTTTTATCAGAGACCTCTATGCGCAGCTCCCTGAATCTAAAATGCGCGGATATAACACCGGGCGATTTAGTTTTAATGTGAAAGGAGGCAGATGTGAAGAATGTAAAGGCGAAGGATTAAAAAAAATTGAAATGAATTTTCTTCCGGATGTTTATGTTAAATGCGAGGCATGCAGGGGAAAAAGATACAATCGTGAAACTATTGAGGTATTGTTTAAAACAAAATCTATCGCAGATGTACTCGAAATGACTATAACTGAAGCTCTCGATTTTTTTAATGATCAGCCTAGGATTAAACGTAAACTTAAAGCAATTAATGATGTAGGACTAGGTTATATAAAATTGGGTCAACAGGCTACAACTTTATCGGGAGGTGAAGCACAAAGAGTTAAACTTGCTACTGAACTTAGCAAGGTTAGTACCGGTAAAACTCTTTATATTTTGGATGAACCGACTACAGGATTACACTTTGACGATGTTAGAATCCTTCTGAAGGTTTTGAATAAATTAGTTGATAAAGGTAACACAGTTGTAATTGTTGAACATAATCTTGATGTAGTAAAAATGGCTGATTGGATTATTGATCTCGGACCAGGAGGAGGGGAAGACGGCGGGTATATTATTGCAGAAGGAACACCTGAACAAATTGCTGAGAATAAAAATAGTCTGACCGGTAAATTTCTTCAAAAAGAAATAAGCATATCATAACGGTTTTTGTTCGAATATTGGATTATTTACTTCTTATTTTGCAAATGAATTCGGTAATGTAAATCAAATGCGATAATGGATTTTATTTCTGCCATAG
>CBFDUR010000136.1:0-5834 GCA_965613005.1 uncultured Ignavibacteriales bacterium | reverse complement strand
GCGCAAACCAATATTAACTACAAGATAATCCAACTCTATTTTATCTTGGATATAAGCAGCAAACTGATATGGGTGGGTGCTATAAATATTATAATTAAAAGCTCCCGATTGAGGCAGCGACGGTTTATAATTATTTTGCGGTAAAACCATGACCTGAAAATCTTGGTAATCCATCGAATAATAATCAAACTCAATGCCGGTCTTCAGTTCATGGACGTTTGTTATTTGGTCGGTAAAACTTATTTTAGCGGTGTAGGTTTTTGTATTATGTGAAAAATGCCAGTTTTGGGTGCCTGCAGTATATAATGCATTACCTCCAACTTGCCTGAATTTAATAGGCGAAACATAACGTGGATCTAAAGGATTTTTGTACACATATTGCTTGTAATCAGTCGAGTAAATTGAAGTTTGCAAATCAAGAAATGCCGATTGACTAAAAACATGTGTATAACTAATACTGCCGAGAAAGGTATTCTGAAAGTTTTTGTAATCTCCGTCAGGATTGAACCGAAATAGATAATTGTAATCTTTGTAATCATGCTTTTGATACAGTCCTTCAAGAATAATGCCTCTGCCTGTACCGACTTTGAAATCTAACTTTCCTTGTAAAGTAAGAATTCTAGAATAATTCATAGGAACATCCGCACCGTTACCGGTAGCACCTATATACCAATCTTTTGGATTATTAGCATTAAAGTTTGATGAATCCTGAGGATCAAAAATCCTCTTACCATATAAATAACCGTTATTGCTTAAATATTTTGCAGAACTAAAGAATTTCACAAAACCGTTTGTTAAAGGGATAGGGCCACTCAGCGTACCCTGAATATCATGAGTTCTTAGTGGATGCATCCCGCCCATATAAGAATATAAACTTGTACGTCCGGTAACATAATCACCTGCATAAGTAGAAAAGCTTCCGGAATAATGATTATTGGGAATTTTTGTAATTTCATTTACCACGCCTGAAAGAGCTTGTCCATATTCCGCATTAAATGTACCGGTAATCACTTGTAGCTCTTGAATACTATTAAGATTAGCTTCCATTGTTTGCTTCCCGGAATATACATCATTTACCGCCACACCATCAATCATATATTTCACTTCTCCAAGTCTTCCGCCTCTAAAATGTCCGTTCACTACCCCGGCTTGGAGGTTTATAACCGATTGAACATTCTCTACGGGTAACATTTTAATATTTTTCCCGCTTATATTTTGCTGAGTAGAGGTAAGATCTTTCTGTACTATCGGCGTTGAAGCAATAACGACAATGCTTTTAAGTTGAACAGCTTGGATACCCAATTTGAAATCAAGCCGTGTAGTCTGATCGGCAGATACATTAACATTTTTTACAATAACAGATTGATAACCAATCAAAGATGCTTTAATCTCATACGTACCCGGAGGAATATCCAATATATAATATTCTCCGTTTACGCCGGTAGCAGCGCCCATGGTAGTTCCCATGATAAGAATATTAGCTCCAATTAAAGGCCGGTTATTACTTTTATCAATAATCTTTCCTGCGATTTTACCTGTATTCCCCGCAAAGGTATTAATTACAGTTAAAATTGTAAAAAGTAAGATATAACCGGCAACATGCTTAGTGATGTGGAAAATTTTCATAATTAAACTTACATTTTTCAATTAAACATTACTAACAAAATTACATTTTGTATTAATTCTCTATAAGATTAATTTGAAGGAAACACCGTTAAGTGTTCCCTTCAAAAAAAAATAAGCACTTATTTTAAGAATATCATCTTTCTAACTTGTACATTAAGTCCGGCACTAATTCTATAGAAATAAGTACCACTTGAAACCATCACCCCATTATTATTTTCACCGTTCCAGGTAATTAAATGCATACCTGCCGTTTGTTCCTTATTTACCAAAGTTTTTACTTTCGCACCTGTAATGTTATAGATAACTACTTTAACAGGTGATGCTTTTGGTAAAGCGTAACTTATGGTTGTAGATGGATTAAAAGGATTAGGATAATTTTGATACACCTTAAAGGAAGAAGGCAAAAGTTTATTTAATTCTACTGCAGTAGCAACAGAAATCTTTGTAACCGTTAGATCATCAAAATAAACCTTACCTACAAAAGTAGAGTATACATGTAATCTTACGCCTAGTCCTTTAGTAGCAGTGTCGCTTGGTACCTTCGTATCTATATGATATTGTGTCCAATCGAAAGAAGTAACATTTGGGAAAGTAAATTGATAATCACTTCCTGTACCGCCCCAACCGGCATTATTACCCATCTTAGTGAAAAATTGGGGAGTAATTCCAACTGCCCAGGTTGTGGGATATTTAGCCGCAGAATCCGGGTACAAGCCGCTGGCTTTCACCCAAACACTGATTCTTATCGAGTCACCAGGTTGTATATCAGTCAAATGAGCCGGGTCCTGACCGGTAGAAGTTAGATTCATCACTTTTGGTAAAGGTTCATAATCCCTGCCGTCAAAATAAGCTCTTTGGGTACCGACAAAACCGTCATGTACACTTCTTCCCAAAGGCATATTGAATTCTAATGAATATTTGCCTGTATGTGCTTCGGTACTTGTTACAATTGTATTCTCAAAACCTGAATTTATTATACCATTATTTCCGCCTATCGGGGGCAACCAGTAATACCAACCTGTAGGAACTCCAACAGATGTATTCCAGTCCTGACCTGCCCAAGCACCGTTTCTGCCTACCAATATAAAATTATCTGCCCATACTGTTCCGGTTGCATTTTTTCCTCCCACAAAACTAATTATTAATTTCCATGCATTCTTTGGGAGTATCGTTTGACCAACTGCATTTGTATCAGCCATCCAACCGGTGCTGCTGGCATTAGTTTGATTGATTGGAAGTTTGGTCACTCCGATTAAACTTCCGGCACTGTCATAAAACGTATATGATATATACCATTTTTGATCATTCGATGTCGGATTAGTATTAACGCCTTGGGTCTTTACATAAGCACCTATAAGTATATCAACGTTTTTACTAATTGTGGGCGACCATAAATCAGCCATATTCTTTGAAATCCATGAAGCGGAATCACCGGTAACTGTTTTTTGTATTTTTAATGAATGTCCCATAGATATGAATTGGTCTGTAGCCCATGTAAGAGTGGCTCCCGAGGGTTCATTCCCTTTTGTCCAAAAAGCGGGTGTACTTCCCTCAAATCCTCCAATGTCCTTTAATGTGTATTGAGCATTTACATCAGAAATACCCAGCAACGTTATGGTCATTAGGAGAGATAAAAAAAGTTTAATTGATTTCATAACTTTCTCCTTTATTAGTTAAGTGTTATTTGATATTTAGTAACCGAAAGATTTTTCGGTTGACTCAATAAATCTTTTAAATCTTCTAATTTTGCTTGAACCGGATTAAAAACTTCTACATTAATCTTATTTGAGGCTAATAATTCAATAGCTCTGGAAAAAGTAAAAGGATTTAATAACGAACCTTTAATAGTTAATTCTTTCAGAAAAAAATCTTGTAGATTAACGTTAACCGACTCATTTTTAGGAGCTAAACCAAAGATAACAACTCTGCCTCCTCTTTTTAAAAGTTGTAATGATAAAGCTACGGTTACCGGCGATCCGGCGCATTCTATTACAACATCAGCACCGCCGGAGGTTAAGCTTTGAATTTCTTCAGTGATATTTTGTGAATCCGGGTCTAAACAGAAATCTGCGCCCAACTTCATAGCGAGATTCCGCTTTGATTCAACGGGTTCAACAATGATTACTTTGCCGCTCCCCCCTAAAGAAGCTAATTGAAGCATAAGCAAACCGATTGTTCCGGCACCGATAATAACAACCGATTCACCATGTTTTATTGCAGCTTGGTCTATTCCATGCACACAACAAGATAAAGGTTCAGTGAAAGCGGCAACTCTGAATGAGAGGTTTTTTGGAATTAAATATGTTTGTGAAGAAGGTACAGCGGAATATTCGGCAAAACCACCATTTTGTGTAACTCCTAACGCTTTTAAATTTGTACAGAATTGTATTTTGCCGGTTCGACAATAAAAGCAATTACCACAAGAAATATTCGGGTCTATCACTACATGGTCATCAATTTGAAATTCACTTACCGCCGTTCCTTTTTCGATTACCGTACCGGTGTATTCATGCCCCGGTATTACCGGTATTTTGGATTTAGCTTCACCTCTAAAGATATGATAATCTGTACCGCACAGACCGCATGTATCTACTTTAATTAATAATTCATCCGGTTTAATTTTTGGTAATGAATAATTAATCAGCTCAATTTGATTTGGACATTTTAGTAAAGCTGCTTTCATAACTAACTGATAATATTAGAAAATACTTTTTTAGCTATTTCTCACCGACTCATTTTGTTATTTAAATTTCTTAGTAGAATTACGTATAACAAGTTCAACCGGGATTAATTTTTTTTCATTTTTATTAGATCTTGTTTTAATCATTTTTGAAATAAGTTTCACTGCTTCCGAACCCATTTCGGCTTTAAAAACTTTTATTGTGCTAATAGACGGATTAAGGGATACATCCTCTTCAACATCATCGAACCCAATAATAGATATGTCTTGCGGTATCTTCAATCCTATGCTTTTAATATATTCCATAATCCCAATAGCCATTGCATCGTTACAGGCGAAAATAGCAGTTATATTTTTATTCTTTTTTAATAACTTTCCGGCAGCATTGATACCATTTTCTCTTGCGGGATAATCCTCATCGGTAATAATCAAATTCTCGTTTATTTTTATACCTGCATCTATCAAGGCTTTTTTATATCCTTCCAATCTGTCTTTAATACTCGGGTGTTCGATATCTCCACCGATGAATGCAATTTTTTTGTGACCATAATCTATGAGATGTTTGGTTGCCGTTACTCCACCGTTCAAATTATCAATCAATACCGAAGAATATTTATTCGACAATTTTTTAGGTAAATAATCAATAAACACTATTGGAATTTTCACCGAATCCAAACTGGATATAAACGAATTAGGTATTTTTCCGGCAATTATTAAACCGTCGACATTCCGTTCCAATATAAAACGAGGTAATTGTTCCGAGATACTAAATTTTGAATCGATGGTTGTAAGCAATAAATAAAACTCATTCTCGCGCGCTTCGAATTCAGAACCTAAGAATATTCTGGTATAAAAAGGTTCGCTTCTTAAAAAATGATCGTCAGTTAAAATAAATCCTATGTTGCCTGTTTGCCTGGATACTAAATTCCTTGCAGAGTGATCGGGATGATAATTCAACTCCTTAATTGTCTTTGAAACTCTGCTTTTTGTTTCATCGGAAATTCTCGGATTGTTATGAATTACCAGTGATACTGTGGCAATTGATACATTGGATTCTCTTGCAACATCTTTTATAGTTGGATTTGACATAATTTGATATAATTTAGTTAAACGTTTAACTATTCTAATATAAAATATAATTTTTCCTTTGTCAAGGGCTTAATAAATAATTTTTTATTTTCCGGTGTGAATAATCTTTCTTTGCAGGATTTGTTAAAGGTAAATTAATTTCTTCAAATTTACATTAATTCCTTTTCAACACATTGTTGTCAAATAGATTGTGGCTTTCAAAGGATTTATTTAAAGATATGGCAACATCTTTCAATATGATTATTCATTGTTCATTAAAATAAATTTTTATGAGTCCGGTCTAAAAAGGCATAAATAAAGATTATGAAAATTTTTGACAAAATATTTCATTCATAAATCATGTCGAATGCATTTATCGGCAAATTTTGACGTAAGGGGATAGAATAGAATAGCTTGCATATAATACAAGAATAAATAACTGTCATTTAGTATCTTATCG
>CBFDUR010000135.1:0-5842 GCA_965613005.1 uncultured Ignavibacteriales bacterium | reverse complement strand
CAAAAAGCGATAGAAAAATTACTTGTCGGACGTACAGCCATTGTAATAGCACATAGGCTTTCAACAATCCAAAATGCCGATAATATTATTTTAATGCATAAGGGAGAAGTCAGGGAAATGGGAAATCATCAGGAGCTTCTTGCTAAAAAAGGTATTTATTATAAACTGTATCAATTACAATATAAAGATCAGGAGATCGTCAAAGCAGTTTAATTTTATCACTTTAAAGGGAGAAAATATGGCAAATATCCGTTTCATGACATTGGCAAGACACATTATTGAAGGAGAAAAAAGGCATCCTGAAGCAACGGGAGAACTTTCCAAACTCCTTCATCATCTTTCATTAGCCGCAAAAGTAATCTCGCTTGAGGTTAACAAAGCCGGGCTAGTAGACATTCTCGGTTTTACAGGCGATAATAACGTTCACGGAGAAAAAGTTAAAAAACTCGATATTTTTGCTCATAATATGCTGATTAGAGCAATGGATCACAATGGTCATTTGTGTGTTATGGCTTCAGAAGAAGAGGAAAATATTATTCATATTCCTTCTCAATTTGAAATCGGTAAATATGTCCTTTTATTTGATCCATTAGACGGTTCTTCTAATATTGATGTAAATATAAGTATTGGAACAATCTTTTCAATCTACAAAAGGATTTCTCCCGATGGAGCTCCCGGGACATTGGCGGATTGTTTACAACAGGGTATTAAGCAAGTGGCGGCTGGATATATAGTTTACGGTTCAAGTACAATCTTGGTTTATACAACCGGTGAAGGAGTTCACGGTTTTACATTAGACCCTTCTTTCGGAGAATTTTTATTATCGTACGAATACATGAAAATTCCAAAAAAATCAAAAATTTATAGTATTAATGAAGGCAATTATCTTTACTGGCATCCGGGATTAAAAAAATACATAAAATACCTGCAAGAAGAAGATAAAAAAACAAGTCGACCTTACTCCTCCCGCTATATAGGTTCATTGGTTGCGGATATACATAGGAATATTCTTTATGGAGGAATTTTTATGTATCCCTCGGATTCGAGACATCCAAATGGGAAACTACGCTTAATGTATGAATGCAATCCGTTAGCATTTATAGTGGAAACTGCCGGAGGAAGAGCGACAAATGGAAAAAAAAGAATATTAGAAATTAAACCGGAAACTTTGCATGGAAGGACGCCCATCTTTATCGGTAGTGAATACGATGTAAAGATGGTCGAACGGTTCATGGCAAAAGAAGAGGTTAATAATGGAACCAATATGAGCAACAAGCCATAAAATTCTTGCTGAGGTTGTACGAAAAACTAGAAACCGTCTATCGGCTAAAGTGAAGAATCTCTTTTCCAAACACAATCAAAGATTCTTCGTCGCTGTGCCCGTTGGAATGACAATAAAGATTTCTTTTGGACAACCTCAGCTTGAAAGCTCGCTTTAACTTCCACTTTTAATTTTATTTATTTCATTATTTATTCTATCGGCAAGTTCGTCAAGCGAGATGACGTTTACTGTTAATTTATTACTTTTAACTATAACAGAAGGTGGATCTCCCTCACCTTTCATAAATCTGTACAGATTAAATCCAAGCCTGTTTCTATCATTTGCAATTGGTAGATATTCGCTTAAATTTTCCACTATTGTGTACACTTTCTTTTCCAGAGAATCTTCCGGAAATTGATTAGTCAGCGGTGGATGTAGTGTTGTCATTTATTTTACCTTTAATAATTATAATACAAAAATAAAAAGTATTACAATAACCCTCAATGAATATTATTAAATTTTTATTTTTACCTGAACTGAGCGAGTGTTAATGTAAGCTTAATAAAAATGCAATATTCACTTCTTTCCGGTTATTGCTCATCCGTATTAAACATTTTCCCAAAATAGATTTGACGCTCCGGTAATTCCATACCGGTAAAGGTGCAAAATTAACGGACGGTACTGAATACTCCATTTAGATTTAATATGCCCGCCCAATCTGTAATTTTTCCTTTACTTTTACATATTTGTTTTAAAATAGTTCCGGCATTATGATTTTTTTACCGGTTGAACAAAAATTTTCCGTAGTAAATTGTTCCATCATAAGCTAATTCTTAAATTTACATCTAAAAAATAAAGAGGCAATATTGAATTTAAAGAAAACAAAGAAAATCCTCATAATAAGATTAAGTTCTTTAGGTGATATTTTACTGACTACTCCTTTGATAAGGACACTAAGGTTCAATTATCCAACATTACAAATAGACTTTCTCCTCAAAACGAAATACACGGATACGCTTATTAATAACCCTTATATCTCCAATTTAAGACTTTACAACGAGGATAAAAAAAATAAGAAAGAATTAATTGAAGTTCTCAAAAGGGTGAATTATGATATTGTAATTGATTTACAACATAATTGGAAATCAAGCGGTGTTACATCAAAACTAAATTGTCCAAAACTACAATTCGATAAAATGAACTTTAAGAAATTTTTACTTGTAAATTTTAAGATAAACAAACTTAAAGATTCTCCTCAAATCCCAGTAAGGTATAATAATACTCTTCATGATTTTTCATTGGATAATAAGGGACTGGATTTATTCACTACAAAGACACCGTCTCACTTTTTGACCGGCGACACACAATATATCGGATTTGCCCCGGGAGCCGGACATTTTACAAAAATTTACCCTCCAAATTATTTTATAGAGCTTGGCAAAATGTTATCAAAGGAGGGTTTTAAAATTATAATTTTTGGAGGTAAATCCGATAATGATATCTGTCAAAATATTGCATCTCAAATAGATGGTTCTATAAATCTTTGCAATGATAATAATTTACTTCAAACTGCAGCCGATATGAAAAAATGCACTGCATTAGTTTGCAATGATTCGGGATTAATGCATGCAGCCGGTGCAATGGGCGTGCCGGTGTTAACTGTTTTCGGCTCTTCAGTAAAAGAATTCGGCTTTACTCCCTACAAGAACAAGAATTTAATTTTAGAGAACAATTCGCTATCTTGCAGACCATGTTCACACATTGGTCGGGAAAGATGTCCTAAAAAACATTTTAAATGCATGCTGGATATTTCACCCGGTATAACCTTTAATGCGCTCAATAATTTATTGAATACTTTATGAAACAAATTTGGAAAATAATATATAACTTAACAATAGTCCCTGTACTTTATGCGGTAATCCATATTGCCGGTATCTTCGATAAAAAAGTTAAAAGAGGAATTAGAGGCAGAGATCGAATATTTGAAGAATTAATTTTAAATGCAGCATCGCTGAACAAATCAAAAAAATTAATTTGGTTTCATTCGGCGTCACTGGGAGAGTTTGAACAAGCCAAACCAATCATTAAAGAATTAAAAACTAACAATAATATTAACATTCTTATTTCATTCTTTTCTCCTTCCGGTTATGAGAATTCAAAAAAATATCCGTATGCCGATTTAGTCTCCTATCTTCCGTTTGATACAATTTCGAATACAAACAGGTTTATTAAAATCGTTCGACCGGATTTAGCAATAATGATGCGTTACGATATATGGCCGAATCTTGTGTGGGTAATGAAAAAGAATAAGGTTATAAGTTACCTGGTAGATGCAACCATGAAGCCTAATTCTGCAAGAAAATTTCCACTCTTAAAAAATTTTCATAAAATATTGTTTAAAGATATCAGTCGCATCTTAACTGTATCGGAAGCCGATGCGAATGGATTTAAAGAATTCAGATGTTCAGATAAACAAGTTCAAACAATCGGCGATACTCGGTTTGACAGAGTTTATCAACGAAGTATTTCCGCTAAGGAGCGAAATTTAATAAAATATAATATCGTTAAAGGCAAGAAAATATTTGTTGCCGGAAGTACTTGGGAACTTGACGAAGATATTATTCTTCCGGTGTTTGTAAAACTTGCTGAATATGATAAAAACACATTGATGATTATCGCTCCACATGAACCTTCAATGTTAAATCTTGAAAGAATTGAAAATGAACTTTCAGGACATTTGAAATCTATTAGATTTTCATTTTTGAATAATTACAAAGACGAACGTGTGATTATTGTCGATTCAATTGGAATTTTACTAACACTTTACACTTACGCCCATGTGACTTTCGTCGGAGGGAGTTTTAAACAAAGCATTCATAATGTACTTGAAGCGGCAGTTTATGGAAAACCCGTTTTATTTGGTCCAAAAATAGATAATTCTCAAGAATCTCAGGAATTATTAAAACGAGGCGGAGGAATTTTAATTAAAAATAAACAGCAAGCATATAGGCAATTAAGAACTCTCTTTGCAAATGAAGAATTGCGAAACTCAAAGGGACAAATTGCTTATAAATACGTTCATGAGAACTTAGGTGCAACTCAAAAAATTTTAAAGGAAATTTATAAAGTAATTTAATTCTTTTGTTTTTAATTTAGAACACTTATAAAATCCGGGTTATGTGTATAAAGATAATTATCTTTTCAACTAAATTTAATTCAAGATAAATATTTTTCTTTTAAAATTTTCAGGTGATGATTTGCATGTCCCACAATTATAAAACCGAGCGCAAGAACCGTTACTTCTTTTTGGTTTGCAACCCCTCTCCTATTCAACGTTCCATGTTCAAAACTTTTAAACAATGTGATGGTTAATCGTCTTGTCAGAATAAGTTCTTCAATTAAATCCTGCAGCTTTCTTTGATTAAATCTTCCTTCCTTTACATAACCATCTTGATCAAATCCCGGTAGTGATTGTTTTTCTCCTCTTGCAATACAAAGAGCACGGTATGACATAATTATTTCGGTATCTATTAAATGACCGACAACCTGTTTTACAGACCATCTCCCTTCAGCATAGACAAATTCACTTTTTTCCTCGCCGACAGTTGACAGTAAAATTTGCAATTTGGTTATGTCTTCCTCCATAATCATAATCAGATCATCTCCCTCAACATCATTTATATAAGAAGCATAAAACGAAGGGTAATCCCCCGCTAATGGTTTTGACATGATTCTACACCTACTTAATGTTTTTGAATAACAATTTATGAGTCACCTCAATATTATTGGAATAATTACTTCCAAATTTTAATTTCAAATTTACCCGATGAAGTAGCAACACCTCTAAACATACCTAAAGTATTGAATTCCATTACATAATTACCTTTTTTATCGACGGCAATTATGCCGCCGTCGTTAGGTTGAAGAATTTTATGAATTATTTCATTTGCAGCTTTTTTCAAAGAATACCCCTTGTATTTCATCAAAGCAGTCATGTTGAAAGCTACATCGTGTATAATAAACTTTTCACCCCAGCCTGTTCCGGAAACCGCACTACCATTATTATCGGCATAAGTACCTGCACCGATAATTGGCGAATCACCTATTCTCCCCGGCATTTTATTAGTCATTCCACCGGTGGAAGTACCTGCTGCAAGATTCCCATATTCATCTAAAACAACGCAGCCGACTGTCCCGTGCTTCCCTTCCTCTAATCGTTTCCTATATTCCTGCCATTGATTATATCGTAGTTTAGTATCAAAATAAGAATTAGGAACTAATTTAATTCCCATTTTTTCAGCAAACTGCTCTGCACCTTGATACGCTAATAGGACATGCGAGGTTTTTTCCATAACCAATCTCGCTAGTGAAATAGGATGCTTTACATGTTCAACGCCTGCAACGGCACCGGCAGAAAGGTCTTTACCGTTCATTATTGATGCATCCATCTCATGAGTACCGGCAGAAGTATATACAGCACCAATTCCGGCATTGAATTTTGGGTCTGATTCAAAGTAACGCAATACTTGTTCAACAGCGTCCAACCCCCTACCTCCGTTTGCTAGGATATCCTTTCCAATT
>CBFDUR010000134.1:0-5850 GCA_965613005.1 uncultured Ignavibacteriales bacterium | reverse complement strand
ATTTGTGAATATACTGTTTTTCATTGTTTTTCTAACTATGGGTCAGGAGTTCTGAGTGTTGATTGATATTTTGAACCCTACTTGGCTGAGTGGTAAATTTTCTTTATGAGAAAATAATTTTTTAGATACGCCTCATTTATATTTCTGGAGAAATTATTTAATCAACTTTCTTAGTCTGTTGACCTCATCCCTCAAAGATGCAGCTTTTTCAAACTCGAGGTCTTTTGCAGCTTGATTCATTTGTTCGGTTAGTTGTTCTATTAAATCTTTCTTTTGATCGTTATCCATATATTTTAAAATAGGTTCGGCAACTTTAGAGAAGCTGAACGTCCCCTTTACTTCTTTTTTCCTAACATCCGCAATTGAGGTTGAATTCATTATTTCTTCTTTACTTTTATAAATAGTTCTAGGTGTAATATTATATTTTTTATTATACTCCGACTGAAGTTTTCTCCTTCGGTTAGTTTCATCAATTGTTTTCTTCATGGATTGAGTAATAACATCCGCATACATTATCACTTTTCCATTAACATTACGTGCCGTTCTACCCCCTGTTTGCATAAGCGAACGTTCACTTCTTAAAAATCCTTCTTTATCTGCATCAATAATAGCAACTAATGAAACCTCCGGAAGGTCTATACCTTCTCTTAACAAATTAACACCGACAAGGACATCAAAATCACCGAGTCTCAAATCCCTTAAAATTTCAACCCTCTCCAAAGCATCTATATCGCTATGAATGTATCTAACCTTTATGCCTATTTTATCCAAATAATCCGATAGATCTTCAGCCATCTTTTTTGTTAAAGTAGTTACCAAAATTCTTTCTTTATGTTTTGCTCTTTTTCTTATTTCACCGATTAAATCATCGATTTGTCCTTTAATGGGACGAACTTCAATTTCAGGGTCTAAAAGACCGGTAGGACGAATAATTTGTTCGACTATAATTCCGTTGCATTTTTGAAACTCATAATCTGCGGGAGTAGCACTTATAAAAATTACTTGGTTCAACATATTTTCGAATTCATCAAAAGTCATTGGTCGATTATCAAGTGCAGATGGAAGTCTGAATCCATATTCAACGAGCGTTTCTTTTCTTTTTCTATCGCCGTTATACATTGCTCGAAATTGCGGAATTGTTACGTGTGATTCATCAGCAATCAATAGAAAATCTTTCGGAAAATAATCAAAAAGGTTATAAGGTCTTGAGCTAGGAGGTCTTCCGTCCATGTGCCTGGAGTAATTTTCAATTCCGGCACAGTAACCAATTTCCTTCATCATTTCAATATCAAATTTCGTTCGCTGTTCAAGTCGTTGAGCTTCAATATATTTTTCCTGCGATCTTAGAGATTTCAATCTCTGTTCAATTCCAATGTTATAAATAGCTTTTTGTACCTGTTCACGATTTGAAACAAAATATTTAGCAGGATAAATGGCGGCATCATCAATTTTCCTTAACATTTTACCGGTAATTGAGTCAATAATTGAAAGCTGTTCAATTTCATCCCCCCAATATTCAACTCTCACAGCTTCTTCATATTGATAAGCAGGAATAATTTCAATAACATCGCCTCTGGCTCTAAAAGTTCCGCGGGTAAATTCAGCATCATTTCGTATAAAATGAATATCTATTAAATCACGAAGTAATTTTTTTCTAGGAAATTCCTCACCTTTCTTTAAAAACATGATCTGATTCGCATACTCTTGTGGAGAGCCGATACCATAGATACAACTTACACTTGCGACAATAATTACATCCCTTCTGCCTTCAATGAGAGCTGTAGTTGCTTTTAAACGAAGTCTGTCAATTTCTTCATTAATTGAAAAATCCTTTTCTATATAAAGATCACTGGAAACAACATACGCCTCCGGTTGATAGTAATCATAATAACTAATAAAAAATTCAACTGCATTGTTAGGAAAAAAATTTTTGAATTCCGAATAAAGCTGCGCTGCCAGAGTTTTATTATGTGAGATGATGAGCGTCGGTTTGTTAATCTCTTTAATTACATTTGAAACCGTGAAAGTTTTGCCGCTTCCGGTAACACCTAATAAAGTTTGAAATTTATCGCCGCGTTTTAATCCTTCCAACAATTGCTCGATTGCCTGCGGTTGATCCCCGGAAGGTTCATAATTCGATATTAATTCGAATTTATTCATTTATAAATGGCTTTTGATTTGTTTGTTGATTAACAAAAATTCTTAATAAAATAATATTAGCAAATTAGTTTAATATTATCGAGTTTAACTTCAAGTAGTCATTCCCATAAAACCCGTTTTTATTTTAATAGGAATTAGAATCATAATACTAGAATCTAAAATAAATTTCTATTTTGTCAGACGACAAATTATTATTATGAGCTTTGTAGAGTAGATTCACTATTTCCAAGTAATTATTATTAATATAATTGCTGAATCTTATTTTTTGGGTGGTGTTTTAAACCTTATCTTAAAGCATAATAAAATATTTCTTTTTAAGATACATAATATTTTAATAAGAGTTCAATGTAATTAATTATGGTTTACAGTCCCCATGAATTTAATTAGCAAACGGTTTATATAATTCATCATAAATAATATATTTAGCTGATTGCCGAGAGAGACAATTAAAAGAAAACATATAAATAATAATTACCCATTATGGAACTCAAACAATAACTAAATCTGTTACATCCACCTGATTATTTGTTTTGATTTTCAAAAACTTTATAAAGCGTTCTCATTAAATTCGGGCCTCTTAATTGAACCGAGGTAGCAATTATTTTGCCGTTCTTATCTACAAGGATTGGATAGGGAATTGAAGTTACACCAAATTTTTTTGCAATAAGACTCCCGAATCCATCTTGTATGAAAGCGTTTAGCCAAGGCATTTTCCATTTGCCGCTTCTAAATTTTTTTACGTCTTCAAGTTTTTTGTCAAAAGATAAACTTAATATTTCAAAACCTTTATCTTTATATTTTTCATAAGCAGCTTGTAAATTCGGCATTTCATTCAAACAAGATTTACTCCAGCTTGCCCAAAAATCTATCAAGTAAATATGTTTCCTCAAGGATTCATTAGTTATTACTTTTGCCGGGTCATCTATTGATGTTACTGAAAAATGGGGGACTAAATTGCCTGGGGAAATGTCTGTTACAAGAGGCGAAGCTTTCGCAATCTTACCAAATTGTGTATCACCGTAATTACCAACCGATTCATTGTAAGTCTGTTTTGCAAGGGCTACATTACCTACCATCTTCGCTTGCATAGTTTTCAGATAGAGTGAAAATCCTACTACCTCTCTGTTTGGATTGGAACTAATTACTTTGTTGACATATCCCGGATTACCTTTATATCCTGTAAATCCGTAAGATAATTCAAGTGCTCTAGGATCAACCGCCCAAATAATGGAATTAGGTTTAATCTCTTCAAAAGCCTGTTTAGCTATTGTGCCGTCAATATTTCTAGCCCCAAAAACACCTAGTTCCAAATAACTAAGCAGCGACAATTTCTTTAGTAAGGGATTTTTCTCTTTACTTATTTGATCTTGTACTTTTTTAATATCTTTTGACCAATTGAAATTCTTCGGTAATTTCCCCTTATTATTGTTAACGGCTAGGATTATTCGGTTTTGCCTTTGCCCCATCGATGTAATAATATTGTATGCTTCTTTATCAACATAGTTCTTTATATCGAAGGTAATCTGTTCGGCGTTATTTATCCTCACCAATTTTTTAGGATTAAATGTAATTTTTACTTTACCGTTTTTCGAAATTACTACCGATTCATAATCACCGTCTCCGTCATATATAAAGCTATCGGATTCGGTCCCGTTAATTATTCTTCCGGTATACTCTATACCAATTAGTTGATAAGCAAATTTATGCCTCGTGGTTTCAAATTCGGCCGTATAAGTTCCATCGGATTGTTTTTTCATTGTTACCGGTTTATCGATATCGAAGTTATTGAAATCACCAATTATTTGTACCTTCTTAAAAGTAGGGAGGTATTGATTATGTTTTAAAACAATATTTAACTTAATTCTTTTTGATTTATTAATTATGATGGGAATCTTCAATCTTTGGTTATTCGCACCGGTATATTCAAGAAAGTAATAACCATTTTTACGAAGTTCTATTCTGTAGCTGCCGTTTTTCTTCGCTTTGATAGAGAAAAAAACCTCCTTGGTTAAAGGAGAGCTTATATGAACATCGGCTCTGAGAAGCGGTTTTTCATTATAACCCAGTATTCTTCCGGTAATAATTGTTTGTGCCGTTAATGTTAAGCTGGCAAGTGAAAAAAACAGCAATACAGAAAAGAAATTCTTCATTTTAGTTCCTTTTATTTATAATTTGCAATTCTAATTATTTGAATTCATTTTAAATTTTTATTAAGATTGTAATTTATAGAGAAATTAAAATATAAACTTTAATATTGTACATAAAACCAACTTAATAAAGTCATTTCATAAAAATTAAGAATTTATTTAGTTAAGTATTTTTTTTGATAGATATTGTAATTATCAAGTTTATAAAACTTATTTTACTATAAAATTCATAACGTAGTTTACTATAATGATATTCCTAAATCCTGCAATCTTATTCGGACTATTGGCTGCTTCAATTCCGGTTTTAATTCACCTGTTTAATTTGAGGAAGTTAAAAAAGGTTGAGTTCAGCACTTTGGCGTTTTTAAAAGAGCTGCAAAAAAATAAAATTCGTAAGATTAAACTGAAACAGTGGATTTTACTTGTATTAAGGGTATTAATCATTTTATTTTTAGTTACAGCTTTTGCGCGTCCTACTCTAAAAGGTGTTGCGATTGGAGGCACAACTTCGGCAGCAAAAACAACTGCGGTATTTATTCTTGATAACACCTTCAGCATGTCGGTTATTAATTCGAAAGGTTCATATTTGAATCAAGCTAAAGCTACCATCAATAAATTGCTATCTCAACTGCAGGAGGGAGATGAAGCGGCACTGGTTTTAGTTTCGGATCATTGGAAAAAACCGCCAAAGACTACCGGAAATCTGACGCAATTCAAAAAAGAAATAAATAACGTCCGAATTTCCGATGCAAGCGGAACTTTGAATAACGCTATTATAAAAGCCGGTGAGATTCTATCAAATTCGCAAAATTTCAATAAAGAGATTTATATATTTTCCGATTTCCAGGCAGGCAGGTTGTATAACCCCGGTTCGTTATCTGATTTAGGTAAAATATTAAATAATAAGATTCGTCTTTACACCTTCGATTATTCAAGTAAAAAAATTTTTAATTTAGGTATTGATGACATAAAATTAAACACGCAAATATTAGAAAAGGATAAGCCTGTAGATTTTAGCATTACACTTACAAATTATTCGGAGCAAAAGGCTAACAACACAGTTGTCTCTTTATATATCAACGGAAAGCGAAGTTCACAACAAAGTGTATCATTGACGCCTGGACAATCAAAAATTCTTTCAATGCAAGCGGTGATTAATGCAACCGGGTTTGTTAATGCATTTGCAGAAATTGAAGACGACGATATTCTTCAAGATAACAAACGTTATATCAATTTTTATATACCGAAAGAAATTCCGGTAATAATTTTTAGTAAAGATAATCATAATTCGCGATTTATCTATCTTGCATTAACTGCAGGAGATAAAGGGAATACTCTTAAGATAACCCGGAAGAATTTAAACCAAATTGCATCGTTAAATCTTACGCAATATCCGGTAGTAATTTTAATCGGCTCAAATATAAATAATGGTTTAAACAGAATAAAAACTTATCTGAATAATGGCGGCAGTGTCTTTCTAATGCCTGGAGGGAAACCGGATATTCAAGGTTTTAAAACGATAACTCAATATTTGGGTATTCCT
>CBFDUR010000133.1:0-5857 GCA_965613005.1 uncultured Ignavibacteriales bacterium | reverse complement strand
TTGCAGGCTATCCATTAGCTGACCGGCAATATCAAGTTTGTACTGCTTCCCTTTTCCTTTGCTAAATTGATTTTTAAATTTTCCGGGAAGTGAGCATCGAATTATTTTTTCTTCATCAAATAAAACATAATAATCCTTGCTTTCTATTTTTATAACTCTGCCTTTTATCATTTATACTTGAATAGTTTAAAATTGAATATAAAAATACGCTCATTGTAATTGTGAACCAAATTTAACAATATTTTTTCTATAAGCGGTTGTTTTTTACCTATAAACGACACATTATCTATAATATTGAGCAAAATATTGCTAAAAAATTCTCAAATGATAACTGTGTCCACTATATTTGTGATTAATAATATATAGTTTCCAAATGATAAGTGCAAATGAGATTTACTTTCAATTCAATATATTTATTCTTGAATTTATTTATTTCACATTATCCAGCAACATAAATGAATTTATTTTATTTGATTTAGGTTTTATTAAATTTTTATTTTCATAATTACATATTTCCAACAATGGACATTGTAGACAATGCGGTTTTGAAGGTTTACATATTTCCCTACCGAGTCGAATTAAGTTTGTATGAAATGAATGAGCAATATTTTCAGGAAAATTAGTATTAAGTTTTTCAAATGTTTTTGCGGGTGAAGTTGTTTTCAGTAAACCGACTCTATTTAGAATTCTATAAACATGAGTATCTACCGGGCATATATTTCTTCTTAAAGAGAAAAGTAAAACACAACCGGCGGTTTTTACGCCGATGCCGTTAAACCGGGTTAATTCTTCAATAACCTTTTCATTACTTTCTTTCTTTAAATAATCCAATGAAATACTGCCTTTTTGTTCCATCATAAAAGAAAGAAATGATTTTATAGCTTTAGATTTTTGTTTGCCTAACCCTGCAGTTTTAATATATTTTTCTATTGCCGAACGTGAAAGCCGAGCGACTTCTTCCCATGATTTATATTCGGATTTAAGATTTTGAAATGCTCTATATGAATTTTTATCGTTCGTATTTTGAGAAAGTATGGTTGCAATTAACAAATCAACCGGATCAGGCGGTATCTCAGGACGTGGCGGAATGTTAAATTTTTCAATTAAAAGTAAATTTATTTGTTTTATCTGATTTTGCATATAATAAAAAAATGTGGCTTCTTGCTGCGCTGATGTAAAGTCTTACCACAATTGGGAGTTGACGGAGTTCGCAACACTCCGTCGCACCCAATTAGAATAGTCCCAGTTTTGCTTAACACTTATTTAAGTAAAATCATTTTTTTAGATTTGGAAAAGTTCCCGAATTTTAATCTATATATGTAAGCGCCGCTGGCAACTTTAATACCGTTACTGTTTCTTCCATCCCATGTAACCTGATAACTTCCTTTACGGTATACGCGGTCATTAATCAAAGTAGCTACTTTGTTGCCTAGTACATCATAAATATTTAGAGTAATATTACTCTTAACAGGTAAATTGAAACGAATGTTCGTGGATGGATTAAAAGGATTGGGATAATTCTGATAAAGCATAAAATCTCGAGGAGTTATAATTTTTATATCCTTTACGCTTATACCGGTAATAGCGCTACCTTGAAGAACTCTCAATCCCCATCTTTTAGGATTTAATAATTTCATAACGGTTGTATCATATACGCTCTTTGAAGAATTCCACTTAAGCGTGGTAACAGCAATACTGTCATTTATCGACTGATAAGGCAAGATCATATCTTCATGCCCGGTTTTGAAGAGGTCGGTATAATGATCGTAAATTTTTGAAGCAAATGCTCTATTAATATATTTTGTAGTATCGCTGGTACCGGCGGAATCTTTAATGGTAATAGAAGAAATAATAGTGGAATCTCCCGGATAAAGGACGCTTAATTTCCAATTGTTAGGATTGGTTTTATCACCACCTTGAAACTCTGCAGTAACAATATTATAAGGATAGGCACTAGAGAAATATAAATTAGGTTTTCCGTTTCCATCTATATCACCGTAACCATATCCAAATAATGGATAACCGTTAGGAATTAAATGAGAAAAATCAATCACAAAAACATTGGAAGAGTCAATCTGATTTGTATTTTGACCGGGGCTATAATAAATCATATCTACATGCCCGGTAGTAGGATAAATTCCGTTTGCATTTTTCATATATGTATAATTTGGTAAATAGACCTCTTGTCTACCATCACCGTCAACATCGAAAGCCATACCGCCGAACAGGGCAACATCATCATAAATTCCACCGAGTTTATAATTTTGTTTACCATTGGTAGTATCGGCTAATTTATAAGTATTGGGAGCAGTAGGAGTTAAAATCGTAACGTTTTTATGATTCCAGTTAGTTATCAAGATTTCCTTTTTCTTATTCCCGAGAAAATCTGCTGCTATCATAGCATAAGGAGTTCCGCCTGATAGTCCCCATTTTCCCAATTCACCCCTAATACCTTCATATTCAATCTTAAATGAAGAAAATCCGGGGTTATTGGTACTCCAGGTACCGACAGCGCTAATAATGTAATAAACATCATTCGTAGGACTTGGCGAAGAATTATAAGCCACTAATAATTCGTTTTGACCATCTCCGTCGACATCCTCACTTTCCATATACTCAACATTACCGCCAAGATTTTTCATACCGGGAGCAGTATTTTTATCAATAACTTGTGAAGGCTTGGTGCCAAAATTATAAGAACCTTTAACACCATCCCATTCGTAAATAAAGATACCATTACCGCTGCTTTGATAAATAACTTCGACTCTACCATCGTTGTCTAAATCACCAAAAATAGCATATCGTGGTGTTGAACCGCCACCAAAAGCGCTAACTGTCGGTGATGTCCATACTAGTTGCAAAGAATCATCTCCAATAGGAATAAACACGTTAACATGTCCTTTGTCATAATAATTTGTTGCAACAATTGCAGGAGTCCCGTCGCCAAATGGGTTGGCGGCATAATTTACTCCGCGGATACTTTTTAAACCTGCAAGGATACTATCCTTGGGTGGATAATTATATGCGGCAACAATTTTTACTTGAGCGTAGGAAAATGATCCTAAAACGACTACGGAAGTTAAAAACAATAGAAGTTTCTTCATATTGTACTCCTTTTTTTGTGTTAAATGAAAACCAGCTCCGAATTTTAATCTAACAGAGCTAAGTATTGAGTTAAATTTCTAGCTGCAGACGAACTATGATAATCTTCCCTTATTTTTTGAAATGCCTGTTTTGCTTCTTTAATAAGATTAACGGCTAAATAATTGATACCTGCCTGCATTAGATAATCAGGATTCAAAACATTATATTTTGTTACAGAAGCTGCTTCTTTGTAAAGATTAGCAGCTTTAAGATACTGTTTTTTGCCTGCATAAATACCGGCTTCACCAGCCAATGCCGTAGCCTTATACATGTCTGTATCCCCATCGTAATCCTCATAATACTTTAACGCCTCATCATATTCACCTAAACGATTGTATGAATTTGCTAAATATATTTTTGCAATTTCACCCTTTTCGGTACTACCGTATTTTTCAACAATTTTTTTCAGACCGACAATATTTGTGCCTACTTTGCCTTCTATTGCTTCCAAATATGAGCCGTTATCATAATAATTCATCATTTGTGAAAGCTCTACCCCGGCAGTTTGATTGTCTGCAACACGGTAGTTTATGTAGAATACAACCGCAGCGGCAACTATCAGGATACCTATTCCATAGCCAATAAGTTTCGCTTTATTGTCATAAAAATAATTATAAGATTTATAATATAATGATACTAATTTATCCTCTTTAATTTTTTTACGAGAGAGTTTTTTCTTTTTTGCTAACATAAAATCTGCCTTTTTTATAAATATATTTCTAATTTAATTTATGAGTTCGTTTAAAAAGGTATTCCTATCGCGAAATAACTATGGCTTCAGTTAATATTTACAATTTAATAACTTGAAAATGACCTTTTAAATACGCCCCATTTATAATCATATAAAATGTAGTTACGATTAAGATAATCTTGAAACTATATTAAAGGAATATAAATTTAATATATAATTATTTAATCGTCAATTTTTTTCAGTAACAATTCAAGGTTAATTTTATTCGTTTATTTTTATATTATTTAATCCAAGGTTTATTATTCCATAAATTTATAATTATCATGTGATAATATGAATTTTGGGCATTAAGACTTCGAAATTTCATCTAATGATTTAATGTATTGTTTTTTAAAGAGAGAATTTGAGAAAAAATTGTGCGCCTAGAAGGACTTGAACCTTCAACCTCCGGAACCGGAATCCGGCATTCTATCCAATTGAACTATAGGCGCAGCTCGATTTTAAACTAAAAACAAAATAATTAACTTTACAAAATAGTAAAAGTATGAATCAGCAAGAAATTTTACTGAATATTTTACAAGTTCACTAATAAAGTGTTTTTCCTTTGTAAAAGCTTTGATTAATGTTAACCCTATTACACAACTTAGTTTTTTACCATTCTTAGCGTCCAGAAAATGTGAAAATCCTTTTGTTTTTGGGGCAAAATCCCGAATTAAAAAACAAAATTTTCCCTTCTCATTCTTCAGAATGGCTATCTTGCATAGTAGGGTTAATAATCACTATTCGAAAACTTAGGAATGATCTTCTTAATATGTCTCATTTAAAAAAGGATTAAGATTTCTTATCGTTACTTAAGTCCAACTCTTATATGGTTAGAATATATCCAAGCTTTACCGTGGGAAAAAACCTCCACCCTGAAAGCACCGTTAATATCGATGATAAATTGCGCTTCGTGATCTTCCACCGAATCAATTAATTTTCCGTTTCGAATTAATCTGATTTCGGCTTTTTCAACAGGAATCATAACACTGAATTTGACTCTATTTCCCTCTTCAATATCCTCACCCATATTATATATTTTATTTTTTGACTCTGCAAAAAACCTAAAACCATTTGAATCGGCATGATAATCATTAGCAAAAAAACAGCTTCCATTTTTCAGAGCTTTATAAATTATTTTCTTGGCTTCTTCTAAACCCTTCTTGCTTTTTGTCTTTTTTATTTCCTTATTAACAAGGAGATGGGTCCGGATTGATTTAAATAAAACTTTATATGGAAAAATCTCAACTTCAAAAAAGCCAAGCAAATTATATTTATGTGCATGTGCATCTATACCACCAATTCCAACGACCTTTCTCTTAAGATTCAAATCATCCCATAATTTCAAAGTTTTCTCTTGAGGTGCAACAATAGATTTCAGCGGGTGAAGAAATGACTGATATTTATTTTCTTCCGTTAAATTTTCCATCCATTCCGACATGTGATTCCAAATTTCAATTCCGTTGAAGTCATCCGTATCCCATTCTGTCCACGGATAAGGGGGGTGTTCCTTGATGTGAGTTCTTTTTTCATGCGGATGAGCTAAAAATCCTATTCCACCGACTTCTTTTATTTTTCCGACATAATCTTTAGCGGATATCCTGGTTGAATACGTTTCTTTAATGCCGAAAGCAAGGTAATGATTTTTATTTTCTTTATCGTTAATCTCACATCCTACCAATAGCAATGTATTTTCATACCAACCTTCGTAACCCTCTTGTAATGCATTCAATGTATTATGATCTGTCAATATAATGAAATCCAGCCCTATCTCATCGGCAAATTTTGCAATTTCGTCTACCTCTCCGGAACCATCCGAAAACTTGGAATGTATATGTAGAGCACCGACATATTCAAACATTGATTTACTTTCATTTGATTAGTGTAAAGATAAAAAATAATTCCGGTTTAAGAAAAGTGTATAATTTTGATTGATTAATAATTTTAGAATTTTGAAGGGAAAGACTTTATCGGAATATGCTT
>CBFDUR010000132.1:0-5880 GCA_965613005.1 uncultured Ignavibacteriales bacterium | reverse complement strand
TTTTAAGTATTGATAATCTCTGTAAAAAAAGTGATTTGATTATATCAATTGGTGGCGACGGAACTATGTTGGCAACGGCGTACTTCGCACAATTTTATAATAAACCTGTATTGGGCGTTAATTTTGGTAAATTAGGCTTCTTAGCCGAAGTTAATGTAAACCAAATGGATTTGTTAATAGATATATTAAAGGATAATAAATACACGATTGAAGAAAGACTGGTTATACAAGGTGAATGTTTGGGACATAAAGTCGAGAGGCTGTACGGCATAAATGATATCGTTATTGACAAAGGCGGTTGGCCGAAAATGATTGAATTGACAATTACGGTGGATGGCGATTATGTCACAACGTTTGATGCCGATGGTTTAATAATTTCAACTCCTACCGGCTCAACAGGTTATTCAATTTCTACAGGAGGACCGATCGTCAGCCCTAAAACAGATGTTATAACGCTTTGCCCGATTTCTCCACACAGCTTAAATGTTCGTCCGATAGTTTTACCGAGTAATTCCGAGATTATAGTAAATGTGGATTCGTTACATAATGAAATTCATTTGAATTGCGATGGACAGCGGGTTTTTGCGATGCCTCCGGCGTTAAAATTAAAAATAATCAAGAGCCCTCGTCCTTTCAAAATGATACACACTTCATTGTCTAATTATTTTGAAACCTTAAGAAATAAGTTGCTTTGGGGGATTGATTTACGAAGAAATTCATTAAATAATAAGCATTAAAATTTATTATAAATATATGAAGAGTATTGTTTTTATTATTTTAGTTCTAATATTTGGAATCAATATTTTTGCTCAAGGTACATCTGCGGTAAAAGATTCAACATTAAATAAAACTGTAATAGATTCGGTTTCCGGTAAACCGATGTTGATAGGTTATTATAATAGAAAAGTTTTTGCAGATTCTAATTTCTCCTGGTGGTTTCGACCTACATACCAAATTTATACCGTTGATACCGCCGCACTAAAAAATGCATCCCGGTTGTTAAAAAATGTTGATATCATTATTGTGATGGGTACTTGGTGCAGTGATAGTAGAATGGAAGTACCCCATTTTTATAAAATTTTGGATTATCTAAAATTTCCTTCCGATAAAGTAAAATTGATAATGGTGGATAGAGATAAAAAAGCCGGTGGAACAATTGTTAATGACTTAGATATAGATAGAGTGCCTACCATTATTTTTTCAAGAGCAGGAAAAGAGATAGGCAGAATTATTGAGTATCCCAGAGAAAGTTATGAAATTGATATGATGCGGATACTCCGGATGAAATAATTTAATTAAATTTTCAAAAGCTTTCAAAAATTTGGGGAAAATAATTGATAAGTGAATTCACATATATGCTTATTTAAGATAAACTGATTTATAAAGGATAAATACGAAATATGATTGAGGCGTATCTAAGAAATCCGCTTTCAAGTTTTCGAATTATGAATATTAAAAAGGCTCAAATCTTTTTCACAAAAAAATATCTTTTAGAAAAAGCTCATAATTAACAATCAATTTTTAATTTCGTCGGCAACGGGTAAAGAAAATTTAGTAAATTCAATCAATTTTTAATTTCGTCGGCAACGGGTAAAGAAAATTTAGTAAATTCAATTGCCTTCACTCTTGTTCTACCATTTCTGCGGGTCCTTTTACCGGGCTTTTTATTCTCTGTTCCAGGGTTGTTTTTATCTTTATAATTTTTATAAAAATAAATCTTTTGTCGGTAATTCCTAAGAATAATTTTATCTTCATCGTGATGTAAAACATAATTAGGTAACAAAGGGATTTTTCCTCCTCCGCCTGGGGCATCGATAACAAAATGGGGAATAGCTAATCCACTTGTATGACCTCGAAGATTTTCAATTATTTCCAACCCTGTTTCGATCGAGGTTCGAAAGTGATTTGCACCTTTCGTTTCATCGGCCATGTACATATAATATGGTCGAACTCTTATTTTCAGCAATTTTTGCATAAGCTCTTTTACTACTGCCGGATCATCGTTAACGCCTTTCATCAATACCATTTGGTTTCCTACCGGAACACCTGCATCAGCCAGCATTTCACAGGCTTTACTACTTTCGGGAGTTATTTCCCATGGATGATTGAAGTGTGTGTTAACGTAAATAGGATGATATTTTTTTATTATTTCACACAACTTCGGAGTGATGCGATGTGGTAACACACAAGGCATTCTTGTGCCTAGCCTTATGATTTCAATATGAGGAATAGACCTCAACCTTTGTAATATTTTTTCAAGCATTGGATCGGTCAACATCAGCGGATCACCGCCGGACAATATTACGTCTCTTATCTTGGAGTGTTCTTCAAGATAATTAAAAGCGCTCTCCAATCCTTTCATAGATATTTTTTCATAATTGCCGACCTTTCTTTTTCTAGTACAAAAACGGCAATAAAGACCGCATTGACTAGTAATCAAGAAAAGCGCTCTGTCCGGATAGCGGTGGGTTATATTCGGAACAGGGCTCATCGCATCTTCCATTAACGGGTCTTCGTCGGCATCAAAATCTACTAACTCCGCTTTATCCGGAACGCATTGACGCCAAATAGGATCACCGGGATATCTTATTAAACTGAAATAATAAGGATTTATTCTAGCCTGAAAAAATTCATCAAGCTCTTCAGCAACCTTTCTGTCTATCTTGAATTTTTCCACTAGCTCGTTAACAGTATGAATACTGTTACGTATCATTTGCTGCCACAGTTCCATGAATCAGCCTCTGTTTATTTTTATTTACTTAAAATATTTTCCAAATACAACAAGATTATCTCCCACTCTATAAAAATCATTTATTTCCGCAATAATGGAATAATTATTTCGCATATAAAAATTTCTTGCCTTCGAATAACTTTCTTTTGAAGATGTTTCGACAATCAGCCATCTTCCATTATGTTCTTGAACGAACTGCTCTGCATGTTCCAGTAAAATTTTACCAATTCCTTTTTTATCTGAATCCGGATCGGCAACTATCCAGTAGAGATCATATACTGCATCCGTAAGCGGACGTCTTCCAATACAATAATAACCCCAAACCTTATCATTGTCTTCATAAACAAATAAATAATAATCCGTTTGATTATAATTTGATGTAGCAATGTTAACAAGTTCCATTGCAACATCTACTTCCTCACCGGTAAACGCAGTAATCTTTTTTAAGATATTATATATTTTACTTGTATCAGCTTGCCTTGCATTGCGAATCATGATTTTTTCTCTCTAATGCAAAAGTTGCAATTTTATATAACATTTCAGAATAAGAAATACCTCCCGCATTCGCGGCTCTTACAAATCCGGAGTCCATTGAAATATCCGGATTAGGGTTAACCTCTATCACGAAAGGCACTTTGTTTTTAGTTAAGCGAATGTCTATTCGGGCATAATCCCTGCAGTCCATTGCTTGGAAAGTTAATAATGCGATTTTTTCAACTTTTCTTTTAGTGCTTGCATCGATTACAGTTGGGCATTTTGGTTTAGTATTATTATAATAAATACTATCAGCTATCCATTTACCTTCGTAAGTTACAATCTTAGGAAAGTGTACCGGAAGACCATTGAATTGTATTTCGGATATAGGTAGAATCATGTTCCCCAATACGGCAACATTTAATTCTCTTCCATCTATATATTCTTCAACTATTACTTCTTGATTATATGTCCTTCTTAAAAAAGCTAATTGTTTCTTCAATTCAATAAAATTATTAACAACCGAAAACTCCGATATTCCAATACTAGCATCTTCACGAGCCGGTTTTAATATCAATGGATATTTCAAATTAAAATTTCCCTCTTTTATAATATCTTTTTTATCAAGAGTTAAAGAATCCGGTGTATTTATATTGAACGATTTCAAAATTAGTTTCGTTTTAGTTTTATTAAGACAATTTCCCAAACAAGGTGGAGTATTACCCGTAAAATTTATACCCAATAGCTGATAGACGCCTGCCATACAATATTCGTACGATGCAACACCATCAATAGACTCAATAAAATTAAAAATAATATGGGGAGATATTTTGCTTATTTTTTTTATGGTACGTTCAACATTACGATCGACTGCAAATGTTTCCACATTAGAAAATCGTTCTTTCAAAGAATTTTTTATTAACGATATTTCTTTGATTATCCCACTCTCCGAAAGATCATTTTGCTGTTTACCTTTTTGTGAAGGTTTGCCGTTGTAAATAGGAAAGATACTTACAGGTGAATTATAGCAAATCAATATCTTTGAATTTATTTTCATATTAGTTTATATCTTTTAGCTGCGCTATATAGAACTTTGTTTATCATGTTGTTATAATTTATCCCTGCAGTACGTGCTGCTTTCGAAAAACATGAATTTTCTTCCGGGTTTGGCAGAATACCGGGAAGCGGATTTACTTCAATAATATTGGGTATATTATTCTTATCAAGCCTAACATCTATTCTGCTCCAATCTTTACATCGAAGTATATTATACGTATCCAATACAACGGTTTTGATGTTGTTTTCTAAATCAGTACTTAAATTGGCGGGACAGGAAAATATATTCAGCGGGTTTTCTTTTGTATCTAATATCCATTTTGCTTCATAAGAATATATGGGTATAAAATTATCAGGGAATTCATCGTAACGTATTTCAACAATCGGTAGTATTGTGGTATCTTTTCCGTTTCCTAATACTGCTACTGTAAATTCCCTTCCGGGTAGAAATTCTTCAATCAACGCAGCTTGATCATACTCGAATAATATTCTTTCAGTCTGTTTTAAAAGTTCTTTTCTATTGTTGACGAATGAAGAGGAAAAAATTCCTTTGCTGGAACCTTCAGAAACCGGTTTGACTATCAAAGGAAATTTTAAATTAATATTTTTTACTTGGTCTAAACTTGATGCAACTAAAAATTTTGAATTTGGAATTTTATAATACGACAACACTTCTTTAGCGCGTGCTTTATCGAGGCAAGTAGCCAATGTTAAAGGATCGGAACCGGTATATGGAATTTTAAGAAATTCAAGCATAGTTGGAATTTGAGATTCTCTGCTTGCACCGATAAAGCCTTCAGCTATGTTGAATACAATATCAGGTTTTGTTTCATTAAATTTATTATAAGCGAAATCATTTGCTTCTATCATTGTAACGTTGTAAAAGCATTCCAATGCATTCTTCACGGCAGTAATTGTATCCCATGTGTCCCATTCCGCATAGTTGTCGATTAATTTTTTAGCTTGTGAATGACTTTCTTTGAAATTTGGGGATAGTTCTTCAAGGAAAGTTTCACTTTCAGGTTTGACATTGAAGGTTAATGCAACGTTCAATCTTACATTAAAAAAAGAGGATAAAATAATTTCTCCTTAATAAAAATTTTTTTAGTAAATATAACTATTATAAATTTTAAGTCAATAACTTTTATCAAGTTAAAATTTTTTTTGTTCAATATTTTTTAAAAAACTTTTTAGTAAAAAAAATTTTTTTTCTAAAATAAATTTATAACAAAAAAAAATAATAAATCAAAAATTATTTTATGATATAAAAAAAATTAAGAGTAATCGAATTGATATTATTTGTTAAGCAATCTTCGCATACATAATATTGCGTGAATAGTTTTTTAAAAGATGTTTGCGGATAATTGTACCGGATGATTTTTTTAGATGAGGATCATCGTTAATTATTTTAAAGGCTTTAGATTTTGCAGCTAAAATTCAAAAACAATTTACCGAAAGAGTTGGGCGAAAAGATAGAGGAGTTAAACAAGCTGGGTTTTTAGTGTTGTATAAAACAGCCATGCCAAGTGTTTTAATAGAAACAGGTTTTTTAACCAACAAAGAAGAAGAGAAATTTTTAACTTCTAATATTGGGCAAGATTATATGGCTTCCGCTATAT
>CBFDUR010000131.1:0-5928 GCA_965613005.1 uncultured Ignavibacteriales bacterium | reverse complement strand
CGTTGTCCGAAACAAAACTACCGCCGAGAGCAGCAGCTCTGGCACTCATATTCATTCTTAAAAATTCGTATGTATTTTGCCCGAATGCAGTAACTGAAAACAGCAAAAAAACGGCAAATAATGAAGTCACAAATAATTTCATAAAACTCCTGTAAAAAAGCAATCATTATTTAATAATAATATCAAATAAAGGCAAGGGAAATAACCCTTCCGGTAATTAAAAAAAAGATTTTCAATTAAGAAAAATATCTTTATTAAAGGAGACTTAAAAATATATTTTCCGAATCACTACCAATTTGTTCACCTTGTTTTGATAAATCATATTATCTAATTTTAAACATAATAATTAGGAGAAGATGAAGATGAACATGCTGAAAACAGTATTTTTGATGACGTTAATGATGGTCCTATTCCTGTTTGTTGGAAATCTGTTCGGCGGGAAAACCGGCATGACCATTGCTTTAATTTTTTCAATCCTAATGAACTTCGGTACTTACTGGTTTTCCGATAAAATAATACTTTCAATGTATAAAGCAAAGGAAGTTACAAAAGAGACTGCTCCAAGGCTATATATTCTAGTCGAAGAACTTTCAAAAAACGCTCAATTACCGATGCCTCGTGTTTATGTAATAAATGACGCAACACCGAATGCATTTGCTACCGGAAGGGATCCGCAGCATGCCGCTGTGGCAGCTACAACAGGCCTCATTAGAGGTTTAAATAATGAAGAATTAGCCGGTGTTTTGGGACATGAACTTGCTCACGTAAAACATCGTGATATCTTAATAGGTACAATAGCGGCAACTTTTGTCGGTACACTTACTTATATGGCAGAATTAGCAGGCTGGACATTAATGTTCGGCGGCGGAAGAAGCAGCAGAAATAATGATGGAATTTCTTCTTTGTTTTTAATCATTCTTGCACCTATTGCCGCAACTTTGTTGCAATTGGCTGTCTCACGTTCGAGAGAATTTGCTGCCGATGCCGGAGGAGCTAAAATTTCAGGTAATCCACTGGCTTTGGCATCCGCACTTGGAAAGCTTGAATATGCTAATAAAATTAAACCTGTTACTAATGCCGGACCAGCTTCTGCGCACATGTTTATTGTAAATCCTTTAAGCAATAAAAAATTAATGAAATTATTTTCAACCCATCCTTCTACAAAAGAACGTATAAGAAGACTTCAGGAAATTGCTGCCGGGAAACGATAATATGGATTATTCTTTTATGAGTTGGTTTATCAAAGTTAAAAATTGTGTATTTTTGTAATCAGATGTCTATATTACCATAATAATTAAGAAACCAAAGACAAAAAATTTCATATAATATGCCGAAACAAATCAATAATTTATTTATCCGGATTAGCACCTTCTTCCAGATATTTATTTTTATTTTACTATTGCCTGTCTCGGTTTACTCTCAAAGCGTTTCAAATTTAGATATTTTCAATAAACTGATTGACTCTACGGCAACACAGATTAACAAGGTACTCCCCTCATCATCAAAAGAAATCTATATTCAATTAAGTCTAGGAAAAGAATATTCGATATTTGAAAACCGTATAATTGCCGATTTGCAATCGAGTGGGCGAAACATATCTATATTTATCGATAGTGTATCACAACATAGAACCATTCTGAATATTGTTGTTTATGATGCAAGCGTTAATTACGGCGATATGTTTAGACGCTCACTTTTCGGCAGCTTTTATGTACCGAGAATTATTTCAATTAAAGGAAATTTTGGAATTTACTCAAGCCGCACAGTGGTTCATAAGTTCTTTTTTTCATCCGTTGACACCGTAAAAGTATCGGAAGTGAGTTCGTTGGAAAACTTATCCTTTCCGTTTACTCATGATAAATTGCCGCCCGAACCTTTCTTCTCTAGTTTTTATGAACCTTTAATTGCTATTGGTACGGCTGCAGTAACTATATATTTATTCTTCAAAGTCAGAAGTAAGTAATAAAATTTGACTTTAAAGGATTAACCATTTTAATTATAATTGTAGTTTAAATATAAAAAATCTAATATTTGAGAATATGAAAAAATTTTTAATTGCAGCAATTTTATCATCTATTGCCCTATGGGGTTGCGCTACTACGGTTGATACGGCAAATATGTCCCCTTCCCAAGGATTAGCTTATGCTATGAAGCTATACAATAATGAAAATTATGATATGGCTATAAAAGAGTTTCAAGCAATTGTACTCCAATATGCCGGCAATGCGGCAGTTGATGATGCCCAATATTATTTGGGAATGTCTAAATATCAACAAAAACAATATATTCTTGCCGCTTATGAATTTAGTAAACTAATTAAAAACATGCCGTCCAGTAAACATCTTAGTGATGCGCAATATATGTTGGCTCAATGCTACTATAAGCTTTCGCCTAATTATGCGTTGGACCAAAAATATACTAGAAAGTCTATCGAAGAGTTTCAGGCATTTATCGATTTTTTCCCCACTAACTCGCGGGTACCTGAAGCGGAAAAAAAGATTTCGGAAATGAATACTAAATTAGCTCATAAAGAATATCATATCGCATACATCTACCAAAAGTTGGAATATTATACCGCTGCTTTGATGTATTATAATTTCGCTCAAGAAGACTATCATGAAACAAAATACGCGCCAATGGCTCAGTACGCAGAGATTGAGTTATTGGTTGATCGCGATCGGAAAGAAGAAGCATTGGCAGCTGCAAATAAATTTATAAAGAAATACCCTAACGATTCAAATATTGAGAAGGTTAAGAATATTCAAAAATCACTTGAGGAAATACTTACCGCTTTAAAATGATTAAATCAAAAAGAGTAAGTGAATCTACCATTACGATGACCGAACTGGTACTTCCTAATAACACAAATCAGCTTGGAAAATTACTCGGCGGTCAATTAATGCACTGGATAGATATTTGTGCTGCACTATGCGCAGCTAAACATAATAACAGGATTTGTGTAACTGCATCGGTAGATCGAATAGATTTTCATCATTCTATAAATTTGGGCGATGCCGTTACACTTATTGCTTCTGTTAACAGGGTGTTTAATTCTTCGTTGGAAATTGGTGTAAAGGTATTTGCCGAATCTTTCAAGGAAGGATCGAGGGTTCATTCAAATACTGCATATTTAACTTTCGTTAGAGTCGACGGCAACGGCAAACCCGTCAAAGCAATAGAAGCTATCCCTGAATCAGAGGATGAAAAAAGAAGATATGAAGAGGCTTTACAAAGGAGAGAAAACAGGCTTAAAACTAGAATTAAACACAATTAAAATCCTGTTAATAGCTCTTTTCTTATCCAATAATTTATTCCCACAAATACCAATCAACGGCTTTGATAAATACGATGTCTTTGATGTGGAAAAAGGCCTTTCCCGAATGTTGTCATTTAATTTTGACGGTGACCCTTATGCTGATCTTTTATTATTCAAACCAACCGGGAATAAACTTTTACTGTTAAAGAGACAGAAAAACGGTACTTTTGGAGATTCGATCGTTTATAAATTGCCGCTTAATATTTTTAAGATCGTACCGTTGTTTGATAAAACTTCAAAACAAAAGGAATTTATTTTCATCGATAGAAAAGCCATGCTTGCCGGCATATATTCTTTGCAGAAAAAAGGTAAACCAAAGTTACTTTTTTATACCAAATTTCATTCATATCCAAATAATATCAGCACTTCCGTTTTAAACGATAACGGAATAAATAAAATATTACTTTCCGGAAGTGCTTTTAACGGTTTATCAATTTTATTTAAATCTAAAGATAAATTAATCAGCAGGAAAATTGTAAAAAATAAAAGCTACTCGAATGCAATTTTTATCGATTTAACAAATGACGGCTATCCGGACATTGCAGCTTTTAATTTACTCACTGATTCATTGGAATTTTTCTATAATGATGGTTCATACAACTTCCGAAAAGCAAGGACAATTTATATCGGTTCAACAATATCATCGCTCCGTTCAGTTGATTTGAATCTTGATAATTATCAGGATTTGATGTATGTAAAAGGGGATTCAATATCAATCCGTTACGGTGATTTTGCTTCATCTTATGATACCACAACTACTATAAGTACTCTATATCATCCTGATAAAATCATAACCGGAGATTTCAATAGCGATGGGAAAATTGATGTAGCTTATATTAATTATAAAAATTCCATCCTTTCATTAATTTTTGCAAAAGGCTCACACACTTTTTATCCTGAAATTATTTATACCAGACAAGAAGGAATAAAAGACTTAATACCTTATTATAGCAAATTTGTCGACGGGATTGCTGTTTTATCAAACAACGGGAAGTTATTTACCGTTACAAAAACGATTTCTCTATCCGACAATATCAAAATTACCGCTGGTCCGGAACCGGGCGCTTTAAATTACTTCGATGATAATAACAATGGGATAATTGATCTTTGTTTTATCGATAGTTTTAATCCTTCTTTTAATTGTGTAGTGAGGGATTCACGGGGAATTCCAAAATTTTATTATTCCTATAATTTATTTAAGGATCATTCAAAAATTATCGTTGATAATATTGCCCCAAACGTAAAATCATTTTATTGTTATTCACCCGGGAAAAAATTAATTGAAGCCCTAAAAATTAATTTTGTAAATGGTAAAGTTGAAAAGAATCAATTATATTCGCCCGGTCAAATACAGGGATTAAAAATAGCGCACAATAAAAATCAAAAACTCAATCTTTATGTGGCTTATAAAAATAAAGATAAATCCGGTCTGATTGTATTTGATGATTACAACGGACATTATTCAATTAAAGATAATTTTAACATTTCAAAAAAGGCACTGGGTATTTCAATTATTTTGGGAAATACACCGGGTTTGTCTTACTGGAATATAAAAGGAGATACTTTATTATTAAATCAAGCTGTGATAGATTTGGGTATTAGCAAAATAAAAGCAAAGTTGCCTATAAAATCCCCGGATAGTCTGAGAATAGTTTCTTATACCGGCAATTTGTTAAACAACGGTTCCAATTCAACTATTAGTTTCATAAAAACAATAAAAAATAATTATGTTGTTTTTTCTTCCGATAAGCTGACATACGAATTAAAAGGGAAAATGCTGCCACATAATTTAGTTATATCGCGCAATAGCCGGTTTTTCTTTGGAAGAAAGAATTTAAATGGGAATAAAAAATTATTTGTGCACATTCCTGAATCAGGGACCATTAACATGATTGATATTTTACAAGGCGGTAAAAAAATAGAAGTAAGCAATTTAACTAAAGTTAAGGATGTTTACAGTTATTTTATAAAAAACATGGGTGCCGAAAATTATCACTTGGTGTATAGTGATAGTTCAGAAGGATGCATAATTATTAAGCAATTACAGTAATGAAAAAAATATTTTCGATTATCATATTATTATTTTTGGTCAAAGAAAATTTCGCTCAAAATTTAGGTACAAAGCAACTTGATTCGCTCTATCATGCATTTATTCATATTAAATCTTACGGAAATCAATCCCCTGTTATTCGTTCGATATTACCTACAGTTCAATCGGTTATGCCGGATACGGGTTATATAAAATGCGGTTTCGGGATAATCAATGAGGTAAAAACACATTTAGAGAGTTTTCCTCCGAAAGAAAGAACAATCTTAACCAAATTATTATCACGTCCGCAGACGGATACTAGTTTTGTTTCGCCTTCAGGTTTTTTCAGAATACACTTTACAAAAACAGATTTCCCCGATTATATCCCAAATAATATCGGAGATACGTTGAGCGCCGCCATGCTTCAAAAATATAAAGACATTTATTTGGACTCGTTAGCTATAGCTTTGGATTCAACATATAATTTTGAAATTAATTATCTAGGATATTCTCCACCTCCATCAGACAACGGAGCGGGAGGCGATAATAAATATGATGTTTACATCGAAAATCTCGGCGGTAG
>CBFDUR010000130.1:0-5972 GCA_965613005.1 uncultured Ignavibacteriales bacterium | reverse complement strand
ACGTTCCATAAACTATTCCGGCACTTTTCCTTATTTTCTCTCTTGATAACCCACTTTGTAATTTATAGTTATACCAGAAACTTGCTTGAATGGTCCTGGGATCCAACACTTCCACAGCTATAGGTCTATCCCAAGTTGCAATTTTAAGAGGGAATCCGGCGGGTATATTTGCAGTGATCGGCAATCCACCACGTAAAGTATGAATCTTAGTAATAGAATTTCTATTAATTTCTTTAGTATAGCTTACCCCAAAAACATCCGACAAGAATCCCCAACCTCTCCATTTACCGAGATCGGAAAAAGAAGCAATTCCTCCGGTAGCAAATATGGACCCCCCATTGTTCAAAAATTCTTTAAGATGTACTATTTCCTTATCACTTAAAGATTTTGACCCGGGTAATACTATGACTTTATATTTATCTATTCTATCCATTTCAATTGTTTGGTCGGTTATGATATCATATTTATAGTTTTGATTGGATAGAAATTTTTTCCAAGTATTCACATTATCTACCATCCAGGTACTTCCGGTGGGCAACATATTTTCAGTATATTTTGAATATAATATAGCTACAGAAGGTTCACCACCTGAAATTACACTTTCGAGAACTTTTGTATTCGGTATCAATTTTTGAGAACTAAATTCACCGAAAACACCTCTGAGGATATATATGTAAACTAAAATAGAACTAAGTAAAAATATTAATCCCGTTAAAGTAATAATCAAATAATTTACTTTTATTCCTCTTTTTTGAGATTTTATCTCCACTTTAATGCTCCACGATTTTTATCTTCTTTAGCCGGGATATATCCTTCGGATGTATATTGTTGAAATTTTACTTTTCGCTCAGGTTGTGCAACTTGCGCCGGAGCTGCATAGCTGGGTCCTCGGTAACCTCTGGGTTGAGAAGTTCCTAAAGGTTGTCTTTCTTCCTGCGCTGCATATTGAGGTGTATATTCCGGTGTAATTTTCTGTTGCTGCCATGAAGTTAACCTTGGACCCTGCTGTTGAACAAATATCGGTTGTTGAACAGATTGCCTGTATGGTTGAGCAGGTTGCTCTCTTGCAAAACGGGGTTGAGGAGAAATTCCTCCGGCAGCCGGTTGTCTAGCCGGTACACCGACCGGTGTTATCAGCTCAGCTTGAACAGAAGAAGGTTTTGGCGTGACAACCTGTTGACCTTTCCTTTCCCTAACTTTATAAAGGATATAGGCTCCGATAGCTAATAAAAATGTGCTTATAGTAGCAACAAGAATAATGGTTGATAAGATTGGAATTAATTCCATAACATCCTCTTAATTATTTTAATTTAAAAATTACGTTTTTGCAGAACCGACTCTTTCCAACTTTCCCCATGTCATTCTGATACCGATGAATTCTTCGATAGTAGACATTGCTTTACAAACATCTATGATTAATATGAAAAACATTCTATATATTATTGAGTACCATACTAATCTAAGTTCCTCTTTTTCAACGGCAACACAATATAATGCAGTTACCAAATCAAGTAAAGCCAATCCACCCCACCAGAAAAATATCAATGAAGAAAATCCAAATGCTAAAGCAGCGACTATAAAAAATAAATTTACTGCAATATTCATAGTTGGCCAAACTAAAGCTTCATAAGCCATAGTCCATAAAATAAAAGTATCACCAAAATTTACGGTTGGATCAAGCAAAAATTTCTTATGTTTTCTAATAGATTGTAATATTCCCCGTGTCCATCTATATCTTTGTTTCAATAATTGGTGTAATTTGACCGGTGCTTCCGTATACGAAATAGAATTCGGTTCATAGTATATTTTCCAGCCGTTTGATAATATTTTCAATGTTAAATCAGCATCCTCGGCAAATGTATCACTGGAATAAAAACCGGCCTCTTCGAGAGCTTTTTTCCTGAACAATCCAATAGGTCCCGGGATAATATTTACCAGTCTAATAAAACTTTGTGCGCTTCTAACCATATTCAAACCTTCGATATATTCTAAAGCTTGAAGATCGGTAAACAATTTACCTCTGTTAAGTATTTTTACATTCCCGGCAACTGCTCCAATCTCAGGATTGGTAAAATGACGTACTGCTAATTTTACGGAATCGGGAGATAATTGTGAATCACCATCCATACATAAAACGATCTCTGCGTTAGAATATCTGATACCGGCATTTAATGCATTTGCTTTCCCCCCATTTGGCTTGTTAATTAAAGATATTTTAATCTCTCCATACATACTTTTACGGAAACCGACTAATTTCTCTGCTACTTCTCTTGTTCTATCCGTAGAACCATCATTAACAATTATTATTTCATAATTTGAATAATCCAATTTTAACAATGATTTAACCGATTCACCGACTACTTTCTCTTCGTTATATACCGGGACTATGATTGAAACAAAGGGGAAAAAACCATCAATATTTTTATACGTGTATTCGTTGATGTATAAATATGCAAAAACTAATATGGCAAAGTACCGAAATAATAAAATGAATAAAAATATAACAAATGCTACTATCGTTGCATATTCGATAAGGGATTTAAAGGATAAAACCGTCATCGGTAATGTATAAATAATTATAAAGATCAGAATTAAAGAAATTATACCTGAATAAATAATCCTTCTTAATAATTTTTTACTTTTATCTTCTTCAGGTTGTTTTTCTTCAACGTTATCCAGTATTAGTTTCGCTCTTTTTATTTTTTGTTCTGTTTCCACAATACTTCATCATATTTTTTCATTCAAATAACAATTTTGATGCCATCTAAATTCATTATTTTCTATAAACTTACAAGAAAATTTAGCTCGATTTAATGTAACAAATTAAGATAATGACTTTGACTGTCTCAATTTAATTTCAAAATATCTTTTCCTTGCTACAGCTATTCAATTAGTTCATCATAAAAAGCTCACATTTTCATACAGCCGGAGGATTTATTATAAGCATTATATATCCGTCATTCAAAAGAAAAATAATAAGAGAAGATACAAATCCGGCAATTTTGTTAAAATACCCAAAAAGCCGAGAGATTAAATGCAACGGAATTATACCCGTATTGATTCCGGACACTGCTTCCTGCCTCGATGGTTGCTCGGATATTAAAGTCTTTTACCACCTCAAAACCGGCTGATGCATGTATTTGTCCAATAATATATCTGCTATTCGTTACTATACCGGCTTTACCTCCAACAGACAATTGCGCAGTTTTTTCATCCAGTAATGTCCAATCTGCAAAAATACTATGAGATGAGAAATTCAACGGTGAGTAATATATAAATGTTTGTCTTTTAAATATTGTACGATAATACTCATATCCAAGAATAAAGTCCTTGAAAAAATACTTACCTAATCTAAATTCAATATTTCCTCCTTGATTACCATCGGAGACGTCTATATATGTAATTTTCGACAATATTTTAAAACCGGATTTAAATTTATAATAGGCATCAAACAAACCTAACCTAGCATTCAATCGATAACCCACGAGATACGGTGAATATAATATTTCGGCAGCATCTTTTTTGGAATAATTCAAACTAAGTCTGAAATCGTTTCGTTTTTCAAATTTTATATAAGCACCTTGAGTAAATTTCCTAATATTCACTTCCAAAATTTCCACCTAAGGAAAGATGTTTGGCAAGTGTGAAGTTGATATTCCATCTAACGGCATTGAGATTAGTTATGATACCATTAGCTGCCAATGTGCTTCTTGAAGCTTGCACCCCTAATGAGAGGAACGCGGTAACACCAAAATTCAGACTAATCCCTTGAGTATTATAACGAAAACTTAAGTTATCTCCATAAAATGAACCGAATGGAGATAAGAGTACATAATTTGGAAATGATTCGATAAATCCTTTGAAACCGGTTACCGGTAACCACCCTTTTCGTTGGTTAACCATTGCAATTTGAGATGAATCTAAATTTGTTTTTAATAGATCATTATAAACAGTTCTAGCGCTATCATATTTATGCATTTTCGTATAAGAATCACCAAGATATAAATCAGCTATAAAATCATTCGGTTTTTCTTTTGTAAGCTTTTGAAAGGCACTGAGAGCTTGAACCGAGTCACTCATCCAGTAATATACCTTAGCTCTTTGTAATGCAATTTTATAATCATATTGTTTAGATAGAAGTTCATCATAAATTTTTATTGCTTTATCATAATTTTTGGCGCACGCATTAACATCCGCATATTCTTTTCTTATTAATCTGTTAGGTTCGGCTTTAGCCAGATATTCATTATATTTACTGAGAGCCGCTTCACAATCCCCATTTAAGGCCAATTTTCTTCCTTGTTGCAGTATAGCAAATAGTTTTTCTTGTTCAGCTCTTAATTTTTGGAAATCGTAATCCGATTGAAGTTGCATTACATCAGGGTATGTTGAATTCATATGTAAAGCTAAATTCAGATATTTTTTTGCGGTACTAAAACGTTGCTCTTGAATATAAAGCGAGCCCATTGCAACAATTGCATTAATATTTTTTGGATATTTCTTTAAATAATTGTTAAGATAAGTCTTTGCAAGCTTCAAATCATGCCCTGTCCAAATTGCTAACTGAGCTCTCAGCAATTGATATTTAAGGTTATTAGGATCTATTTTCAGAAGTTCATCCATTTTAGAAATGGAAGTTTGAAAATCATGATTCCATGCAGAGACCTTTGCATATCTATAGATTATCTCACTATTATTTGGTTTTAATTTTAAATAATTTTTATAAATTGATAAAGCATTATTGTAATCCTCTAAATTTGTGTAATAGTCCCCTATTTTCAAAATTAAATCTCTATTGGAAGGATTTCTTTTCAGCTTAGCTTGATAGTATTTTATTTTTTTATTATAAAATTTTTGACGGTATTGTAAAATTTTATTTGACAGTTGCTGAAATTTTTTTGTCGTGTCAATTGATGTTCGAGATAAAATTTGTATTTGCCGCTTAGCTTCTTCCAATCGATTAACTTTATAGAGAGCTTTCAGTAACTTCACTCTAACCGGGACATCTGATGGTTTCCTTTTTAAGATATGATAGTACCGATCGATTGGATAAACATATTTCGAACCGGGTATCGGCATACCGTAGTTATAACGTGCCGAGGTATCGTTTATAGTATAAATATATCCCTTACCTTGAGCTTGGTCCAGCCCGTTGAGCGCTTCTTTAAAATAAGGTTTCAATGCTAATGAATTTTCAAAAGCATGAATCGCTATTTTTCTTTTGCCTAGCCACAAGGAAAAATAACCGAATCTTGACCATAATCATTAGGATATTCTTGCGTATACTTTTTTAATATCGGCCATCCTTTAGCAATATGATTATTTTTTGCCAATATTTCCGAATATCTTATAATCTCATCTGGAGAAGCATGTTGCCTGGCTAAGTATTGATCATACCATTCTTCAGCGAGCTGCCATTTCCCTAAGTTTTTATAACTCTTGCCTATTTGCAAATAATTACCGGCTTTATTGGGATTAATGGCAATGTCTCTTTTATAGCCTTCTATATTATTATAAAGTAAAGTATACCATTTTTGTGTAGTCCTACTCAGGTTTTCATTAATTTTCTTATCATTAGGTTTAAGTTTATGTGCCGTACGTAAATCATAAACCGCTTGCTCGTATTGTTTCCTTTTTTCATAACAAACACCTCTTAAATTATACCCATCTGCATTTTGTGGCCGTGCTGCAATATATTTATTTAACAGAGCAATTGCCTCACCGTAAAGCCCGGTTTGCATTTCACTAATTGCTTGACTTTTTAAAATAACCGGATTGACCTGTGCATTGCTTGTTACTGAAAAGGTAGCGATAATTAAGAGCAAAATCGATATCTTAGAAATTTTTAACATATTTTTTGTATTTCCTTTAATGTTATAAATCCCTCGTAAATTGCTTTGCCAATAATCACTCCTTCACAACCAATTGCTTTTGCATTTATTAAATCTGTCATACAAGAAACACCTCCGCTG
>CBFDUR010000129.1:0-5981 GCA_965613005.1 uncultured Ignavibacteriales bacterium | reverse complement strand
CCGCCCTGATCACCATGCTGTTTAACCGGGTGCCCAACATCGACCAGGCGATCATTTCCGTCCATTGCCATAACGATCTGGGACTTGCTGTGGCAAATTCTTTGGCAGGTATTGAAAACGGCGCCCGGCAAGTAGAAGGGGCAATCAACGGAATCGGCGAACGTGCCGGCAACGCTGCTCTCGAAGAAATTATAATGGCTCTGAAGGTTAGGGAAGATATCACAAGGTATTATACTAAAATAAAAACTGAGGAAATTTATAACACAAGTAAAATAGTTTCTTCATTTACCGGAATAATTGTTCAGCCTAACAAAGCTATTGTCGGTGAAAATGCATTTGCTCATGAGTCCGGTATTCATCAAGATGGTATACTGAAAAATCGTCGGACTTATGAAATTTTAACTCCCGAAAGCGTTGGGGTTCAAAAAACTAAAATTGTTTTGGGACGGCACTCCGGTAGACATGGTTTGAAATCGAGGTTGAAAGAATTAGGCTATTCATTAAACGAAGAGAAACTCCAGAAAATTTATGAAAGTTTTCTTCAATTAGCCGATAAGAAAAAAGAAGTTTTTGATGAAGACCTCAGAATTCTTATGGGCGATCAATCTAAACACAATAAAGACTCTTTCTATGAACTTGATTATATCTATGTTAATATGGGCACAAATTCCATACCTACTGCAACCGTTAGGATAAAAACGAAGGACGGTGTTTTATATGAATCTGCTACCGGTGACGGCTCTGTGGATGCTTGCTTTAATGCGATTGAAAGAGTACTTCATATAAAACTGAGATTAGAGTCCTACAATGTACGTTCCGTTACTTCCGGAAGACAGTCGTTGGGGGAAGTTATAGTACGCCTGAGAGAAGGTGAAGATTCGTATACCGGTCGCGGAGTTTCTACCGATATTATAGAGGCAAGTGCTAAAGCTTATTTACAAGCGCTCAATCAACAGCAGGATTTTATGAATCGAAAAAAAGAAGATGAATTTTATAAGCATTCATTGTCTGATATATCACAAGCGGTATAAAGGAAAATTATATCATGGGAATGACTATAACTGAAAAAATATTATCTAAATCAGCCGGTAAATCTAAAGTAAAACCGGGTGAAAATTTATGGTTGAATGTTGATGTCTTGATGACGCATGATGTCTGTGGACCACCTACAATCAACATTTGGAAACGTGAATTTGGTGAGAATGCTAAAATCTGGGATAAGGAAAAATTAGTGATTTTTCCAGATCATTACATATTTACAAAGAATCCACAAGCTAACAGAAATGTGGGAATATTAAGACAATTTGCAAAAGATTATAATTTAGAAAATTATTATGATGTAGGTACTGATAGATATAAGGGGGTATGTCACATTGCATTAGCGGAGGAAGGATACAATATCCCGGGTACAGTTTTATTTGGTACTGATTCTCACACTTGTACGTCGGGAGCTTTTGGGATGTTTTCTACCGGCGTGGGGAATACCGATGCAGCTTTTATTATAGGTACGGGAAAAATTTGGGAAAAAGTTCCCGAATCAATGAAGTTCACATTTACCGGTGAGTTACCTCCATATTTAACGGCGAAGGATCTTATTCTTCATGTGTTAGGTGACATTACAACGGACGGCGGCACTTACAGAGCTTTAGAATTTAATGGCGAAGGTGTTTTTTCTCTTTCAATTGATGAACGAATGACCTTAACAAATATGGTGATCGAAGCCGGAGCTATGAACGGTATTATTGAAGCTGATGAAGTAACGGAAGCTTACGTGAAAGAGAGAAGTAATAAATCTTATGAAATTTTCAAAAGTGATCCTGATGCAAAATATGTTGCAGAATATAAATATGATATATCGAAAATAGAACCATCAGTGGCTAAACCGCATAGTCCCGCTAATTTGGATTCTGTCCGGGATGTGCAGGGAACAAAACTTACAAAATGTTATATAGGTTCTTGTACGGGTGGTAAAATTAGCGATTTTAAAGCTGCTGCTAAAATTATCTTTGGTAATGAAATTAAGGTCCCGACTTTTATTGTTCCCGCCAGCACTGCGGTTGCAAAGCAACTTGGGGAAAATACTATTGCAGGTGTTTCCTTGAAGCAGATTTTTCAGAATGCCGGTTGTGAAATAGCCCCTTCTTCATGCGCTGCATGTTTGGGAGGTCCGATAGATACTGTTGGAAGAGCGATTGACGGTGAAACAATAATTTCTACAACGAACAGAAATTTTCCCGGCAGAATGGGAAGCAAAAAATCATCTGTGTATTTGGCTTCTCCTTTAACGGTAGCTGCTTCTGCATTAAGCGGGGCAATCGCTGATCCGAGGGACTTTTTATAATATCGAACAAGAATTGAAATGAATAAAAGATTGATGATTAAATGGAAAAAATAATTAAAGGTAAAGCTTTTGTACTTGGTGATAATATAGATACGGATCAAATTATTCCTGCCGAATATTTGGTTTATAGCTTAACTGATCCTGAAGAAAAGAAAAAGTATGGTCACTTTGCTCTCTCCGGGGTTCCTCTTTCACAAACTGGTTTACAGGAAGGAGGAATCCCTTTTATAAAAGGAGAAAACTACCAATCTGATTTTAATATTGTAATTGGCGGTTCAAACTTCGGATGTGGTTCCAGCAGAGAGCATGCACCTTTTGCTTTGAAAGTTGCAGGCGTTAAAGCGATTATTGCAGAATCTTATGCCCGTATATTTTACCGCAATAGTGTGGATGGCGGGTTTTTACTCCCTTTTGAAACCCCACAAAAATTAAACAATAAAATTAAAACCGGTGATGAGCTTAAGCTGAATATTGAATCAAATACACTTAAAAATATTTCTTCCGGCGAATATTTTAATTTACGTTCTTTGGGAGATATCCTTCCCATTGTTGAAGCCGGAGATATATTTAAATATGCCAGGTTAAAAGGAATGATAGTTTAATAGTTTTTTTTAATTATGAAAAACGGAAATTAATAATTGGTATAATCGAAATGAAAGATGAAATAGAATTATTTGACACCATGTTAAGAGATGGTACACAGGGTGAAGGGATAAATCTATCTGTTCAAGATAAAATTTTAATTGCCCAAAAATTAGATGAATTTGGAATTGATGTAATTGAAGGTGGCTGGCCCGGCAGTAATCCCCGTGACGAAGAATTTTTTCAAAAAGCCAAAAGTATAAAATTTGATAATGCTCAAATCTGTGCCTTTGGTTCAACCGCTAGATCATTGATACATCTGGAAGCAGATCCAAATCTGAATGCATTATTAAAAACTGAAACCCCTACTGTTTCTATTTTCGGAAAAATGTGGAGATTACATTCCCAAAAAGGGTTAAAACTTTCGGATGAGCAAAACGAAGAGCTCATTTATCGATCCGTTGAATTTTTGAAAAAACACGGCAGAAGAGTTATATACGATTGTGAACATTTCTTTGACGGTTACAAGGACGATAATAAATTTGCAAAAAAAATGTTGAAAGCTGCCGAAAGTGCGGGAGCGGATGTAATAGTCCTCTGCGATACAAATGGGGGAACAATACCCCATGAAATTACTAAAATTATGAATGAACTTAAATATGAGATAGATAAACCAATTGGTATTCATGCCCATAACGATTCTGAACTGGCAGTTGCAAATTCTTTAGCGGTTCATGTACAAGGCACCATAAATGGTGTCGGTGAACGATGTGGAAATGCCAACCTTTGTAGCGTTATTCCGAATATTCTCTTAAAGTTAAATAAGGAAACAAAACAGAAAATAAATTTGACGCATCTGACATCGCTCTCAAATTTTGTTTATGAAATGATGAATCTTGCACCTAACTCTAGAAGTGCTTATGTCGGTAAATCTGCTTTTGCACACAAAGGGGGCATTCATGTCAGTGCAGTCTTAAAAGATAGTAAAATGTATGAACATATCGAACCGGCAAAAGTTGGTAACAAACAACGGGTACTGGTGTCTGATCTTTCCGGGCAAAGCAATATCCGGTATAAAGCTAAAGAATTGGGTATAGACCTTTCGGGAAATAAAGAATTAAGTAAAAAATTAGTCAATTATGTAAAAGACTTAGAATACAAAGGTTATCAATTCGATGGTGCGGAAGCTTCTTTTGAACTCCTACTTCGAGCGGAATTAAATGAATTCACTCCATTTTTTAATGTTCTGGATTCTAAAGTGAATGTTGTTTATGATAACAAAGGAGTTTCCAGCGCCGAGGCAGTGTTGAAAGTTGAAGTTGACGGTGAAATTGAGCATACTGCTTCTGACGGTGATGGCCCTGTCAATGCTCTTGATAATGCCTTACGGAAAGCATTGTTGAGATTTTATCCTGAAATTTCATTGATTAAATTGGTTGACTATAAAGTTCGAGTCCTTGATGAAAAAGAAGGAACTGCTGCTAAAGTGAGAGTAATGATACAATCCGGAGATGGTAACGAAACTTGGGGTGCGGTTGGTGTTTCAAAAAATATAATTGAAGCTAGTTTCCAAGCTTTAAGCGATAGTATAAATTATAAGCTTTTTAAATTTCAATCTAAGAAAGCAAAATTAATCGCTTAGTTCATTTGTCTAACGGTTGGGTTAAGTGAAGGCAGATTATATTTCGTTTATTCAAATAGTAATTTGCTTATTATGAGATTTATTCCAACCGGTAATTGTTTGTAGAATTATTGGATGAAAATTCATAATACAATTTAATATATTTGTTATCATCTAAATTGTTTATACGAAGACTCATTTATAAAAATATTATATAGCGTAAACGGAATAAATAAAATGAAAATCGGTCTCTTACAATATAATCCTTATTGGGAAAATAAAGATAAAAATAAAAGGAAGATTATTGAGTTACTTTCAAATAATCTTCATGAATTATCTTTATTAATTTTACCTGAGATGACATTAACCGGTTTTACGATGAATGCACAGAAATTATCCGAATCTATTACCGGCGATACATATAATTTCTATGCCGGAATTGCAAAACAAAAAAAAATCCATGTATTAGGTGGATTGATTGAAAAAGAAAAAGATAAGTATTTCAATACTTTGATTCATGTTAACCCGGAAGGTATGCTGGTAACCAAATATCAAAAGATACATCCCTATTCATTAGAAGATAAATATTACGCGAGAGGAGAAGATACTACCGTAACTCAAATTGAGGATATGAAAGTGGGATTATCAATATGCTATGATCTGAGGTTCCCGGAATTATACCGAACTTATGCGAAAGAAAGAGTGGACCTAATTGTAAATGTTGCAAATTGGCCTATTACAAGAATAGAGCATTGGAAAACCCTATTAAAAGCGCGAGCTATTGAAAATCAATGTTACATGGCCGGTGTTAATCGGATAGGTAATGATCCTAAATTAGTTTATGACGGTTACAGCAGCGTTTATGATCCGATGGGAAATAAGCTGGTTACTTCAATAAATGAAGAGAAAGTTATTACAACGGAAATTACTCACCACACTGTAGTGGACATTAGAGAAAAACTACCTTTCCTCGACGATATTTTCTTAATCTGACCAAACTTTTTAAATTATTCAAATTCTTTCTGAAATAAAACTTTTATACCATTTTTTGGCCATTATATTATTAAAAATAAATAAGGGATAAATGATTAGAATACTTGTAAATTATTTGGAAAGACTTGAAAACCTTAAGATTTTATTAAAGAAATAGTTACTACCCTTATTTAATAAGGTTTTTAATTGAAAATTTAATTAAATTGTAAAGTATATTTATGAAGTATAATGTATAGTTATCCAATCTTTTCTTAGGATGAAAGGAATTAGTAATGAGAAAATCACAGAGAAATATGAATATTAAAGATTTGAATTCGAGACTTCCATTATCCGGGCAAGGCATGTATGATCCCGGTTCGGAACACGATGCGTGTGGAATGGGATTTGTGGCGGATATTAAAGGTAAAAAATCCCGTTCGATTATTGACAAAGGATTGAGCATAC
>CBFDUR010000128.1:0-6021 GCA_965613005.1 uncultured Ignavibacteriales bacterium | reverse complement strand
ATATTGGGCTTGATTATCGGCATAAGAAAACTTAAGCGTATAAAATATATTAGAATTTACCATATGAGTTAGCCCGAGAGTTTGAATAAGCCCGTTATAATAGTGAGTACCAATTCCCTCCGGATTATACTTGTAAGCAATGTTGTAATTTTTATAATGACCTTTATCGTAGGCAACATCATATTCTAATTTAAAGGCCGAACTTAGTTTATAGCTTATATTCCCTTGAAAATTAATACTTTTGGAAGGATTCATCGGAACGATAGCTTTATTACCTGTAGGTAGCCCGGTTGAGTCGTTGTAATCATTATAAGGATTAAAATAATAAGGGGCTGTTGATGTACCTTTTCTTGAATCGCCGGTTTTAAAACCGGCAGGAGTCAGATAAGAATCACTTGGTTTGTAAAGTTTATTTCCATAAAGAGAACCTTTAAAATTTATAAAAACACCGGACGAATAAAAATGAAGTTTATTATTTGTAAAGGGAATCGGTCCGCCTAAAGTAGCTTCCAGTCTAGCGCTATTCAAAGGATCTATATGGCTAATTTCACCGGTAAACAGTGCAGTTCTATTCGTAATATAATCTCCCGAATAAGCACGTAAACTAAAGGAGGGTCGATTGCCCCCTTCCTTAGTAACATAATTTACTACACCGCTTAGAGCATTACCATATTGAGCACTAAAAGTACCCGTTGAAACAGAAACTTCTTTTACTGCATTAGTGGCTATACTAATCGAGCGTGTATTTCCGTAAGGATCATTTATAGGTACGCCGTTTAATGTATATGAAATTTCATTACCATATCCGCCTCTAACATGTAAAATTCCATTGTTGCCTTGTACTACCCCAGCCTGTAATTTGATAATATCGGAAATTTGATCGACCGGTAATTCTTGAATAGTTTTATCGTTAATTGCAACGGTAGGATTTGTCAAATCTCGTACAATTAATGGATTCCTTTCTCCTTGTACTATCACTGCAGGGAGGTTAATAGCTCCCTTCGTTAATTGAAAATTCAAGCGAGTAGTAAAATCCACGTTTACTCTAGCATTTTCAACAGTAACTTTTTTATATCCGACAACCGAACAAGTTACTTTATATAAACCGGGTGCTACATCCAAAATTACATAATTACCATTTACATCTGCCGCAGCGCCCTGAGATGTTTCATGAATATAAACATTGGCATATGGAATAGGTTCACCGGTTTTTATATCGGTAATTTTCCCGGCTATTTTACCGGTCGTTTGTGAATAAAGTTGTGAATATGAAAGGAAAAAGGTTAAAAATAGTAAATACGGTAAGCTAAACTTACTCATTCATTACCTCATTTTTTTGTTGAATTAATTATTAGATACGATTAAAATAAACTCTTCTGCATACACTAATTTGAATTTCGATGCGAATGTAACATGAACAAAATTAAATGTCAATAGCATTAGTTATACACAGCGATTCAGAGTCTAATTTTTTGCAAAACAGATTAGTAATATGTTCTACAATAATTTATACAAATTTAACCGGAAAAATATTTTTTATTATACTCGTAATGTATTGTTTTTGGTAATCTTAATTTTGGCTCTGAATTGCTTATAATTTAAGATAGAACAATATTCCCTGATATTCTTTATTTTTAAAAAACAATTTTTAACTCATGTATTTTATTATAAATGTTTTAATAGGAAGGAGAAAATATGCCTACACTCATGGTTAGTGTTTCGGGAATCAGAGGTATAATCGGTGACGGACTAGACCCTAACGTAATTGTAAAATACACTTCTGCTTATGCAGATTTTATTAAGAATGGAAAAGTTGTTGTAGGACGGGATGCAAGACTAACCGGTGAGATGATGAAACGAATGGTTGAAGGAACCTTATTAGCAAAAGGATTAGATGTAATAGATATTGGTATTTGCCCTACACCAACAGTTCAATATTCGGTAAAAACGCTATCGGCTAATGGTGGGATAGCAATCTCAGCTAGTCATAATCCAAATCAATGGAATGCTCTAAAGCTGTTAAACGGAACCGGTCAATTTATGAGCCTTGATGAAAATAAAGAAATGATTTATATTCTAAATAATCACAAAAATGAATTTGAAAGATGGGATAAAATCGGAAGATTTATATACAATGAAGATGCCTTGAAAAAGCATGTCGGCGATGTTTTAAAATTAAAATATATAGACGTCGAAGCAATTAGAAAAAGAAAATTTAAAGTGCTGGTTGATTGTGTAAATGGAGCCGGTGTTTATGTGATACCTTCGCTTCTACGAAATTTCGGATGTGAAGTGTTCGAAACAGCATGTGAGAAAAACGGTATATTTCCAAGGTTACCGGAACCTTTACCGGAAAATTTAACTCTTACGATGCAAATGGTAAAAGATTATAAAGTTGATTTGGGCATTGTTGTAGACCCTGATGTTGACAGACTTGTTTTGATCACCGATGAAGGACAACCTTTTAGTGAAGAGAATACTATTACACAAGCAGTGAAATTCATTTTATCCAAAGAGAAAGGTAATGTAGTAGTAAATCTCTCTACTACTAGAGCAGTTGATGATGTAGCATCGGAATTAGGATGTGAAGTTTTTAGATCGCCTGTCGGTGAAGCAAACGTAGTAAAAAAGATGAAAGAAGTTAATGCTATAATCGGCGGGGAAGGAAGCGGAGGAGTAATTTATCCCGCTTTACATTACGGCAGGGATGCATTGGTAGGCATTGCAATCACTTTACAACATCTGCTGGAATTTAACGGTAGCATAACGGAACTTAAAAATTCATTACCTTCGTATTCTATATCTAAAAGGAAAATTGAACTAGGCAAGAATGCACCTGATGAAATTATTCAAAAATTAATTTCTTTTTACGGCAATAATAAAATCAACACCGATGATGGATTAAAAGTAGATTTTGAAGATCATTGGGTGCATTTCAGAAAATCAAACACCGAGCCGATAATTAGGAGCATCTGCGAAGCAAAAGATAGTAAAACTGCGAATGCTTTATCACAAAAATATTTTAATAAAATAAAAACTTTAATGAGATAGGTTATTAAAACAATTTACTTCGTTTTTGTATATAGCTAAATAATGCTTTATCGAAGGGAGTGGATGTCTCAAGCAAATTGTATTCTATGTTGGAATTAAGGCATTCGGCTTTAATATTGTTTATAAAATTCTCCATCGCTTTTTGATAAGACTTTTGAATTTGATAAGGCTGCGTGGTCAATTCTTCCATTGATTCGATATCTTTAAATATTGCATCTTTACCGAATGCAAAACTTCTCTCTATAGGATCAATTACCTGGAATACTATGACTTCATTTCCTTGATATCTGAAATGTTTTAATGAAGTAAGGATCGAATTAATATTATCAAACAAATCAGAGATAATTATAACTAATCCCCTTCTTTTGATCTTTTCTGCTATGGTATTTAGACATAGAGCAGTATTAGTTTTATCCGATGCTTTTAAATTACTTAATCTTTTAAGTATTTCTTGAAGATATGTTCGTACGGCTTTTGGAGGTAGATAATCATTTATTTTATCCGAATATAAAGTTAGCCCCACGGCGTCTTGTTGCTTCATCATCAAATAGCTTAAACCTGCTACCAAAGTTGCAGCATATTCAATTTTCGAAACTTGACCTTCCGAAGCAAAACTCATCGATTTACTCGTATCCAGCAATATATAACTCTTAAGATTTGTTTCTTCTTCATACTGTTTAATGAAAAAACGATCCGTCTTGCCGTATACTTTCCAATCGATGCCTTTTGAATTATCACCTTGCATATAAGGACGATGTTCGGCGAACTCCACACTAAAACCATGATAAGGGCTTTTATGCAGTCCAACCATGAATCCTTCTACAAGTAATCTGGCTTTCAATTCTAATGAATTTAATTTTGAAATTACAGAAGGATCCAAGTACTTTTTATATTCATTTGCAGGAATAGGCATCAGAGATTAGAGTTTGTTTTATCCGATAAAATTTTTTCGGGAGAAAGCCCCATGTTTTTCAGCTCTTCTTTAGCCGATAGCCCTAAAATGTTATCCGGATATTTTTTTAAAAATAAATTAAATGTTGAGGTTGCCCTTTTGTATTCATTCAAATCATTAGCCAGAATAAAACCGGACATGAATAATGATTTAGGGGCTTCTTTGCTATCCGGATATTTATCATAGATACTCTGGAATAATGATACGGCTTTTTCTAAAGATTCTTTTGGCGTTATATTTTTAATTATTTTATTTTGGTAAAGACTGGCTAATTCAAATAACGCTTGAGATGCTTGAGGACTATCAGGATATCTCTTGATTAAATTTTCGTATGCTGTTACGGCGCTTGGTATATTCTTTTGTTTTACGCTTTGCTTTGCCACCTGCATATAATACGAGGCATCCCTTTTACTACATCCTACAAATATTAAACTTAATACTATTACCGATAATGCAATTGTTTTCATTTAATCCTAAAATTAATTATTAAAAATCACAAACATTATTAATTAACGTAAAATTATTAAAATAGAACGGAACTATCAATAAATTAATATTTTAATTATTCCGTTAGTAACATGGACAATATTAACTAGAATTACTTAATCACTTATTTTTTCCATAAAACTAAGAAAGTCACACGTATTTTAATTATTTTATTTTTTTCATTTATTAAAATTCTACAATAACAAAAATTAACATCATTTTAATGGCAATATATTAATTTAACTATTCGAACTTTTATTATTAATCGAATACAAATGAGCTTAAAAAACGAGATTAAATTAAAAAAACGAGTTGCTTTAATTTCTTTGTCTATCGGCGTCGTAATGTTTCTTGCGAAGACAGGGGCATTTTTAATAACAGGTTCTGCAGCTATTTTTTCAGATGCAGCAGAATCGGTGGTTCATGTACTAGCTACCTCGATGGTTTTTTACAGCATTATTTTAAGCTCTAAACCTGCAGACAGATCTCATTTATACGGTCATGGAAATATAGAATATTTTTCAGTCGGTGTTGAGGGTATTCTAATTGTTTTTGCAGCTGCGTTTATAATTTATACAGCGGCAATAGATATAATATACGGTTCAGTACTGAAACAATTAAGTATCGGAGTTATAATAATTTCATTTGCAGGCATAATTAATTTATTATTGGGAAATTATTTGATAAGAATGGGTGGAAAGACAAATTCAATTACACTAACAGCCGACGGAAAACACGTACTAACCGATTCTTATACAAGCATAGGCGTTATCATCGGGGTCATATTGGTTATGATAACCGATTTTCAATTATTCGATCCCCTATTTGCGATTGCAGTTGCCGTCAATATCTTATTTACCGGTTATAAACTTGTTAGAGGATCTATCGGTAATTTGATGAATGAAACCGATAAAAAATTATTAAAATTAATGACCGACGAGCTGATTTCCATGAAAAAAAATTATTGGATAGATATTCACTGGCTAAGGTTTTGGAAATCCGGTGATAAGGTCTTTATCGATTTTCACTTAATTCTTCCCTATTATTTCACAATTCATCAAGCTCATTTGGAAGATGAAGAGATAGAAAATGCTTTATTGAAAATTATTCCTAATTCACAGGTTAAAATTCACACGGATTACTGTAACCCGGAATTATGCAAGATATGTGATTATGATATCTGCAGCGTTAGAGTTCATCAACAAACTTCAAGTGTCCAATGGGATTTAGATAAAATAATCGGTGAACCCTTATTTAAAAATTTTCACATTTCTTAATATAAAAAAATAGAAGGAATTTTTTCAGCAGCAATTAATTGGTCATCTTATTAATAGATTTCCTTAAAATTTTATCTTCTCATTTTTTTTAATTGACTCGATCTCCATATTTTTTTTATAATCAACCATTTTATTTAAAAACGCTTCATCACCAATGGCTAACATTTGAACAGCAAGAAGTCCGGCATTTTTAGCTTGATTAATCGCAACAGTTGCAACCGGTACGCCACCAGGCATTTGCACTATTGATAAAAG
>CBFDUR010000127.1:0-6022 GCA_965613005.1 uncultured Ignavibacteriales bacterium | reverse complement strand
ACCTTACCTTTTTACCGCTAGCCGAGTGTAATGCTTGCATATCACGAATGAATTTACCCGAACAAATTCTCAAGAAAGCTATCCGGTCACGATGTTTTGGATTCATATTTGCCTGAATTTTAAAGATGAATCCACTAAACAATTCATCTTCCGGTTTGATAAAGCCTGCGGTACTTATTCTAGGTTTTGGCGGTACAGCGTATTCAAGAAATCCGTCCAAAAGCAGTTGTACTCCAAAATTATTTGTTGCACTGCCAAAAAAGACGGGTGTCAATTTTCCTGCAACGATGGAACCTGTATCAAAACTTTCGCCCGCAACTTCCAACATTTCTATTTCTTCGACTACTTTATTATAGTTCTCTTCGCTTAATTTATCTTTAACTTCCGGAGAAGTTATATCGTGAACGGAAACAGGAGCTTTAAATGCACCTCCGGCTGTACGTTCAAAAAAATGTATGTTTTTATTCATCCTGTCATATAATCCTTTAAAGTCTATACCGTTTCCCAAGGGATAATTCATAGGATATGCGCCTATACCAAGTACTTTTTCCAGTTCATCAATAAGGTAAAGCGGTTCAAGAGAAGGGCGATCTAATTTATTAATAAATGTAAATATAGGAATCGAACGTTTACTGCAAACTTCAAATAATTTTTTTGTTTGAGCTTCAATTCCTTTGGCAGCATCAATAACCATTACGGCTGCATCAACTGCAGTCAATACCCTGTAAGTATCTTCCGAAAAATCTTCGTGACCCGGCGTATCCAAAAGATTGATTTTATAATTTTTATAATCAAATTGTAATACAGTAGAAGTAATCGAGATACCTCTTTTCTTTTCTAGTTCCATCCAATCGGAAGTGGAGGATAGCTGATTTTTTCTGGCAGTTACTGAACCGGCTAAATGAACTGCTCCGCCATAAAGTAAAAATTTTTCGGTTAGTGTAGTTTTACCGGCGTCCGGATGTGAAATAATTGCGAATGTACGTCTTCTATTGATTTCTTTTAAATTACTCATTGTTTTATCGTTTTGGATTAAAAATAAATTGAAATGGTTTAAGTCGCTCTCCTAATAAAAAGGGAGTTATATATAATTGCCGATTAAAACATTTTCGAATTGATATATCTGTTATTAACTTTAGTATACTTATTTAAAAAATTTTACACAAAGATAACGAAAGTATTCATTTTCAGCAAATATGGATGATGCGAATCTAATAAGGTCATTTCCAGGTTTTCCGGATTAATAAATTAAAATTCAAGCGTTCAAAAAAGAAGAATACCTTCTTAGATAAAATTCATTGATAACTTTTGTACATTGCTTAAATTCATTATGATATAAAAAAAGGATTTATTCTTGCATTTTTTAGAATAATGTCCATTAAGAGCAAAAGAGTAAAATATCAACAGATTAAATGGATAAAATTTTAGCGTATAAAGAAGCCGAAGCATTTGCTAAATCACATTACGAGAATTTTCCCGTAGTTTCATTTTTAATTCCTAAAAACTTAAGGAAGCACATAGCAATAATTTATTGGTTTGCAAGAACTGCCGACGATATTGCCGATGAAGGAACTTTTACGCAAGAGGAACGGATAAATAGATTAAATATTTTCGAAGCACGTTTAACCGACTTACTTAAAGGCAAATTTAAATCGTCCTATGAATTAGCTCTTTATTCAACCATTTGTGAAAGAAATCTTTCTTCAAAACTATTTTTCGATCTATTGAAAGCTTTTAAACAAGACGCCGTTAAAAAAAAATATTCTAATTTTAATGGATTGCTGAAATATTGTGAATTTTCTGCAAATCCTATTGGAAGATTAATTTTGCAGCTAAATGACATACGAAATGACAAAGCATTATATTATTCGGATAATATTTGCACCGCGTTACAGTTTACAAATTTTTACCAAGATACGGAAATAGATACGAGAAAGGAAAGATTTTATTATCCTATGGACGAAATGCAAAAATATGGAGTAACGGAAAAATCCCTTTTAAATGGTATAAATAATTTGAATTTTCAAAATTTGTTAAAAAGCAGCATTACTCGTGCCGAAGAAATGTTTAATGAAGGTAAAGGAATTTTAAATTATTTAAAAGGGAGATTAAAATTTGAAATTAATTGGACTATTTTAGGGGGAGAAGCTATATTACATAAAATTAAATTTAATAATTATATGATTTTTAACAATCGTCCTAAAATAAATAAATTTAATTCTTTATATTTGTTAATAAAAGCATTATTCTGATTATGGACACGGCAAAAAATATATCTAAGAAAAGTAAAAGCAGTTTTTATTATGCGTTTAATTTGCTTCCCTCGGACAAACGGGATGCAATGAATACGGTGTATGCTTTTTGTCGTAAAACCGATGATTTAGTTGATGAAGGAAATGATCCCGATGAGATAAAATATGAAAAGTTGCATAAATGGAGGATCGAATTGGAGAAAGCTTTGCTCGGCAATTCGGAATATTTTCTTTTAAATAAACTCGGTAAAACAATTTATCAATTTAATATTCCATTTGAACCATTCTTCGAGTTGTTGAAGGGTATGGAAATGGATATTCAAACCAAAAGATATCTTACATTTGATGATTTACGTCTTTACTGCTATCGTGCCGCTTCTACCGTTGGCTTGATGTGTATTGAAATATTTGGATATAAACATAAATCGACGAAAAACTTTGCGGTTAATCTTGGTATCGCTTTGCAACTGACAAATATTTTGAGGGATATAAAAAAGGATGCACAAAGAGGAAGAATTTATATTCCGCAAGAAGACCTTGCAAGGTTTAACTATTCGGAGGATGAACTTTTTCATCAAATCTATAATACTAATTTTACTAGCCTGATGAAGTATGAAGTTAACCGTACTCAGGAATACTTTGATAAGGCAACCATTAATTTAAATTTAGATGATAAAGCTTCGATGTTTGCTGCCAGGGCGATGCAACATATTTATAATAAATTACTCGAAAAAATTATTGATGCCGGATATGACATATATCATCAGAATATCAATGTTTCAACCTTTGAAAAAGTGGGAATATCTTTGGGTGTGTGGGCTAAGTATAATTTAGTTTATTAATGAAGAAATGTATTATTATAGGTGGTGGATTTGCCGGGCTTTCGGCCGGTGTTTATCTTTCGAACGCCAATTTTCAAGTTGAAATTTTAGAAGCCTCTCCGAAACTTGGAGGTAGAGCTTTTTCTTTTACAGAATCTCATACCAAAACCGTAATAGATAACGGTCAACATATCTTAATGGGATGTTATATAGAAACTCTTGATTTTTTTAAAACTATTCAAGCTGATAATAACCTGATCTTTCAAAAGAGATTAAAAGTTTGTCTTCTGAAAGAAAATTTCGAAGAACATTTCTTGAAAGCTTTTCCATTACCCTATCCTTTTGATTTGCTTTTTGGATTGTTGAATTACAGCGCCATTCCGTTTGCTGATAGGATTAAGATTATTAAACTTTTTCTAAAATTATTCTTTAAACATCAAGGTGAATTGAATTCCTTATCAATTTATGATTGGCTTGTTAAAGAGAATCAAAATGAAAATACCATTGAAACATTATGGAAAATACTCGCTGTCGGTGTTTTAAATACCAACATGCATAAAGCCTCTGCTAAAATTTTTGTTGATGTTTTAAAAAAAATATTTTTTAATGGGAAGAAATCATCAATCATAATTATTCCTAAATATGGATTATCGGAAACTTATTGTACAAGTGCCAAAGAATATATAGAAAGTTGTGGAGGTAACATTAACCTTACCGAAGAGGTTAAGGAGTTGATTGTAGATAATGAAAAGATTAAAACAATAAAAACAAATAAAAGATCACTAAACAATTTTGATTATATAATTTCAAGTGTGCCGCAGTATGCCCTATCAAAAATATTACCTCACGGATATAATTTTTATGAATTATATTTTGAATATTCATCCATTTTATCAGTTCATATTTGGTTGAGAGAAAATCCGCTTGAACATGATTTTTATGGATTAATTAAATCTCCCGTCCAATGGATTTTTAATAATGGTTCGCATATTACACTTGTTATCAGCGATGCAAATAAGTACGCTGATTACACAAAAGAAGAAATAATTACTCTGGCTGTATCTGAGTTAGACAAATATATGCACATCAAGAAACGAAATATCACTTTTCACAAAATCATAAGAGAAAAACGTGCTACCTTTATACCGACAAACGAAATTATTAACAATCGTCCGAAAGTGGAAACACCGATTTCAAATTTACTTTTGGCGGGAGATTGGACGGATACAGGTTTACCTTCCACTATAGAAAGTGCTGTTAAAAGCGGTAAAAGAGCGGCTGAGAAAATCATGAGTTATGAATCTGTTTAATTGACTTCCACCGATTATTAAACTCAAGAATCCTTTTTTTTTGGGAAAAGGGACTTAACAAGTCCGGAATATTTCCTTTCTATTTTAAAACCAAACCTGTAAAAATATTCCGGACGGAAGAAACCTGTTGTCACATATTTTATATGTTCATCTCTCAAACGATTGAATAATTCATTCATCAATCCTTCACTTATTCCTTTTCGGCGGTACCGGTTGGAAACTACAATTTTTTCCATGTGTGCGGTTTGTTCATCAGTTAGAAGATGAAATAAACCTCCGATTATATATCCGCGTTCCGATAATACCACAAGAAATTTATGTTCAGGACGAAATTGAACCCGTAAATTTGTTTCAATAAATAATTGATGTAATCTTGAAATTTCTTTAGGTGAAATGGGATTTCTGATAAGATAGGGGTTACCATCATTATCTTCAAGCTGTACAACAAGGTTAGTCGTGGGATCTCCCTCGCTATTAATTTTTATCAGTGAAGCAGAGTCCGTCGGTTTTAAATGCGGATAACTCAATCTAGTAAGGAAAAAATATTCTTTCTCATTCAAATGATATATCGATTGAATATTCGATAACAATGAGAGCATCTCTTCTTTTGATATTCTTTTCTCATGCTGCTTTTTCACAATATCGATTAATGCGTTTTTTACATTATCACTTGAATCGGAGAAAACAGTTTCAAGGAAAAACCTGGTACGAGTTTCGGGATATTTTTCTTCCAATTCATACATTTGATATGTTTCGTAAAGATCATAAATCATTTCGGCTTGAGCTGTAAGCGCAGCATCTTTATTTAATTTAAACCAACGATGAAACCGTTTGATCGCAAAGAAAAGCTTTTTTGTAATAAAACCTTTTTTCTTAACATTATTTATAAAGGAATCGATTTGCGTAATTAATTGTTTTTGATTGCAAGTATCCTCAGAGCTAATAAGTTCCTTCCTGAAATTTTTTAATATTATCAATCCGTTCTCATCACCCTCTGCATCTATAACTCCTGAGAAAATATAATTCCATATTGAATGTTTTTTCAGAAAAGGATAATTCTCTTCTGTAGTTTTCACAAAGTAAGTATAAAAATTATTGAAAAATACTTTTGAAGAATTAGATTGAATTCTCTCTGAAATAGAGACCAAACGTGTCCCGGTTTGATAATCATGGGGTGGAATAATGATATTCGTAGAATGCAGTTCGGAGAGCTCCATTTTATAAGCGGTGAGAGACCAGAAATTTATATATGCCGAGGTAGCACTCCAAACAAAATATGGCCAAAGATAGTAAAGCCTCTTCAAATTAGAATTATCCTTGCTGCGTGATTCACGTTGTAAAAATCTTGCAACGGTTTCGCCCGGAACAAATTCTTCAGTCCACAGATCATAATTTTCCCAATATCCGCCAAAATCTTCAACCAACTTTTGACCGAATATTTTAGAACCGGCAAGTACCAACCAATTTATTTCTTTTTTAACTTTTTCAAGTATCGCCAAGCCTCTTTCAAGCCCTGGCCCTCGATAGCTGTCACCTGATGAACGATTGGCTTTATCAAAAGACGATTTATATATAAAAGGTATCGCAAGTTGTTCGCTGATGGCTTTTAGCTGCATCGCCGTATCCATTGCCAGCGCCT
>CBFDUR010000126.1:0-6031 GCA_965613005.1 uncultured Ignavibacteriales bacterium | reverse complement strand
AAAAGGTGAAAGTAAAAAGGAGAAAGATAAATACGGTTACAAATCCGTATCGTTTGTGAGTTTTGTTGTTTTTCATTCTATGTGCTCTGATTTATAATTATTAAATTTTTATAATTTATTGTTAACTCAAATGCTATGAATGAGACAGCCTTAAAAATTCTAAAAATAGCGTAATTAATATTAATACTACTATTGCTGCTAATAGTTTTTACATTTTCCATGCTTTTTTCTAATGGTGCGATTACTTTTATTAATTTTAAAAAAATGATATTTCCAAATATATTTAGTGCAAAGATACATGCACTATTTTTATGTATTGTTTGCCACCGAGTGCCTGCCCGCTATTTTTTTTGGCGGGGTCGGTGACAGCAACTAAAAAAGATAAAATTTAATTGACTTATTAACAATTACTTGTAAACTAAATGGGTGTCCCTATTATATTTTTTATTAAAATATTATATCTTATTATTTTTTAATAAATTTAAGCGTGCCTTCTGAAAAGGTATTGCTCTTGTAAAAAAACTATTGATTTTGTTAATATTTAGATTTGAAAGCCTATAAATGACTTTTTTAAATACGCCTCATTTATTGTGTTGCTTATAATAAGCTATTAAATCATTTAATATATAGGTTCAAATAGAATTATACAATTATGTTGATAAAAAAAAACAGGGATGAAATAGAAAATTACCTGGTTGATGCCTCAAATTTTAAAGGTAATTGCGATGCTGTTTTCTTCCCGGAAGATATTTCTGAAATCCCGGGTATATTACTAGAAGCTAATAAGAAAGGGACACCTGTTACAATAGCAGGTAACGGAACCGGCTTGACCGGTGCAAGAGTTCCGGAAGGCGGAATTGTAATTGCAACGGATAGGCTAAATAAGATTCTAAAAATAAACTCAAAACAAATGTACGCCGTTGTTGAACCGGCAGTAATACTTGCCGACTTTCAAAATATATTAAAAGAAAAACATTTAATGTATCCACCCGATCCCACTGAAAAAAATTGTTATATCGGCGGAACAGTGGCAACTAATGCCTCCGGAGAAAAAACTTTTAAATATGGACCAACCAGGGATTATGTTCTCGAACTTGAGGTTATACTTCCGAACGGAGAGTTATTAAAGCTAAAACGGGGAAAGATTAAAGCTAAAGATTATGATTTAGAATTAATTACCGAACATGATAAAAAAATAAAGATAAAAATTCCCGATTATAAAATGCCTAAAACTAAAAACGCTTCCGGTTATTTTTGTAAAAAAAATATGGACGCAATTGACCTTTTTATAGGTTCTGAAGGAACTTTAGGGGTAATTACTAAAATTAAAGTTAAATTAGTTCCTCTTCCTGAAAAAATTATTTCATGTTTGGTATTTTTTTATGACGATAAAAATGCTCTTTCATTTATTCAAGATGCGCGAAATGTATCGTTTAATACAAGGCTTAGGGAAGACCCCAGATGTATCGAAGCCCTTGCTCTTGAATTCTTTGATGAGAATGCATTAAATTTTCTTGCAAACGACTATCCTCAAATTCCTTCGTATGCAAAAGCCGGTGTTTGGTTTGAACAGGAAGTTACTTCTAAAAATGAAGATTTTTTCTTTGAATGCTGGATAGATTTAATAAATGAATTTAAAGGTGACGATGAAAGTACCTGGCTGGCTGTGACGGATTCCGATAATAAAAAAATACAGGGATTCAGACATGCTATTTCCGTAAAAGTAAATGAATACATGTCCGGGAGAAATTTTAAAAAATTAGGTACCGATGTAGCTGTTCCCGATGATAAGTTTGAAGAATTTTATTTCTACTGTAAAAAATTGGTTGAGAAAAACAGTATTGATTATGTGAACTATGGGCATTTCGGGAATTCACACATGCATTTGAATATGTTGCCTAAAAACGAAAAAGAAAATGATATATGTAAAAACACATATCATATTATTTGTTTGAAAGCAATTGAACTAGGCGGAACGATATCTGCAGAACACGGTATCGGAAAACTCAAGACTAATTATCTAGCTGATATGTACGGCAAAGAAAATATTGATAAAATGTTTCAATTAAAAAAAACATTGGACCCTAATTTAATTTTAGGTAGAGGGAATATTTTCGGCTCTTCAATTTAACATAGTTCTCCTTTTAATTCTTTTTTAAACTGCTTGTATTCTGGACAATACCGGGCAACAAGCGCCCAAAATTTCTGTGAATGATTCATCTCTTTGCGATGACAAAGTTCGTGAATTATTACATAATCTATTACTTCTTTTTCATATTTCATTAATTTATAATTAAAGGATAAATTTCCCTTGAGCGAGCAACTCCCCCACCGGGTTTTCTGTCCGCGTATTGATATCTTATTGATTTCGATATTAAATTTTTTTGACAAAGCAAATGCTCTTTGTATTAAATAAGTTTTAGCGATTTGCTTTAACCATTTATCATAAATAAATTCATCGTTCAACAAAGAGCCTTTAGGACTTTTTATAATCATTTTATCACTTTCCAGCGATACACGATGTTTAGTAATGAACAATTCATAATCATGTTGTACTTTTAATTCCTGCCCCATAAAAAGAAACGCACAAACCTGATCAGGCTTATGATATAAATGTTTTTTTACCCAGTTAGCTTTCTTTCGTAAAAATTTTTCCGCTTCTTTTAACCCACAACCGGATGGAAGAATTAATTCCAATTCACTGCCATAATTAATTTGCAAACGCAAATACTTTGCTCTTTTACTATAACGTAACTTGTATATTACATCCTCTTTATGAATTCTGATCGTTCGGGTTAGATATTTAGATGTTTTTATCAATTGTATCCGATTATAAATAAAGCTAATGAGTGTTCTCTAAAAAGTATGAATGATTTAATTGTATAAAAATTAACTTCTTCCATACAGTCATCCTATTAATGTTTATATTAATTTTCTTGCAATTTATCTTGACAAAAAAGATATTTAAAATGTTTTTCAGATTTTGTTTTATAAATTAACTCACCTACATTCTCTTCCCGTAAAAGGCACAGGACATGTGTGTGCCTGCTAATGATCATGTTCGTTTCATACTCACTATTTTTTTCAAATTATTCAGTTGAAATATAATATCCGTTCATCCGAAAAGTATTTCAAGTTACTAAATTCCCGGAATTGTAAAAATTAAATTTTAAGAGGATATGGTTGATATTTTTATATATGGCAGTAATTAAACATAAACAGCAGCGCGTGGCTGTACTAATAGACGCGCAGAATTTATATCATAGCGCTAAAAATTTATATCAATCACATGTTAATTTTGGTGAGGTATTAAAAGAGGCGCTAGATGGGAGACAGCTTATTAGAGCAATGGCGTATGTGATAACAACGGAATCAGGTGAAGAGAAAAGTTTTTTTGAAGCATTAGAGAAACTTGGGATTGAAACAAAGACAAAAGATTTGCAGATATTTTACGGGGGAGCTAAAAAAGCTGATTGGGATGTCGGAATTGCCGTTGATGCTATAAGATTAGCGCCTAAAGTAGACGCTGTGATTATAATATCAGGAGATGGAGACTTTGTACCACTTGTTGAATATCTTAAAATGGCAACGGGAACACAGGTTGAAGTTGTTTCTTTTGGTAAATCTTCTTCAAGTAAGCTTAGAGAAGCTACAGATGATTTTATTGACTTGGACGAAAACCCTAGGAAGTACTTAATAGGGAAACGCTCTCCAAGAAGACCAAATAAAAGAAACCCTAAAAAGCGTAAGTAACATTTACTAACTTTATGAAAAACAAATAAATAATAGTTAATCATCTCCTGAAAAGTAATTTCTGTGCTTTGTCTTTGTGTTTTAATTATTAACATATCCACCAATTTTACACAGTCTTTGGAATATGGGTGCTTAAGTATCACTGTTTTTAAACTATTTTTTATTAATTGCGTCTTCTAGAATTTTAGTAAGTCCAGGTTGCATATTTGTATTAAAATGTTTTGTTGTCCCAGTAAGATTACTTGAGAGAAAATCATTGAGTGTTACCCCAATATCTTTTAAGATACTCCGATTTATATGGGCCAAAGTTATTGCATTAAGGTCACGATCTGAAGTTGAAAAAGCACTAGAGCTTGTTACAACAATACCTAGGAGCTTACTAGTTATAGTGCTTATAATTCCTCCACCAGACGAACCCTTTTGTGCAATAATGCTTCCGCCAACAGAAACAAGGTCTGTGGTTGTTTTTGAAAACGTATATATGTTTTTGATATTAGTAAAAGCGCTTGCTTGATATAGGTTTTTTTGTATAGCAGTACCACCTAAAAAACCAGCGGGGTATCCAACGATTAGAACTGGTGAACCCACAGTATTATTGCTATTTGATATATCTGTTGCTATATATGGAAATTCTTTAGGGAGTGCTTTTCCTTTTTTAAGAGAAGAATTGATTAAAAGAATAGCAAAGTCATTTTCCCCTGTTCCTTTGGGGTCTTGGCTTGTGATAGAATCTGCATTATTTTTTATCCAGGTTGGGGAAATATACAAAAGAGTGGCATCATAGGACGAAGAAGCAGGGGATCCTGTACGTACTATGCAATTCAAAAAACCGTTATAGGGATAGTTTTCAAGTAAGAAATATTCACCTATATGCGCGTTTGTGAGTATTACACCACGTTTATCTATTATGACTCCACTACCGCTTATTGGATTAAATGATCCACCACTTTTAGATGTACAGAGTATATTAACTAACGCTAAACGCGATGACTGGTTAATTAAATCGTAGTTAGTTTTAGTTTTATTTTTATTTTCCGACAATATTAAAATTAGATCTTCCTTAGCTTTATGTAAGGTGTCGGATATCGTTTTTAGATTATGAGTTTTCTCTTTTTTGTTATTTTTATTGTTATGGTTTACTAATTGGCCCACTTTATTTTTTTGTGTAGAAGTTTTTTTAGTTTCACTGAATACTTTTTTCGTTGGGATTGTATTTTTATTATTATTTTGTACAATATGTTGGTTTTGAATATTTTCTACTGGAGTGGCTAATAAAAAAACAAAAATAATCACCCCTATAGTTATTCCAATAACGACTGAGTACATTGAATGAATGAAATCAAATATCATTTTTACAGTATACAATATTTTAAAGATTAAAAGTTTTATTGGTGATTTAGTGAACTTTTAATCTTATATCAAACAAAAGATTAATTATATAAGTTATTGACATTATAACCCTATCGTGTATTATATATACATAAAATAGCTTAGGATACTGAGCTGTTTTTATTTAGAAGATTTCTATTAATTCTACTTTTCAATATGAATACATGTGAAAAATGTGGAACAGACAAGAATGAGGAAGGTGCTTGCACTACTTGTTCATCTGCTGATACTGTGGCTCCCGCTACTGATGAAACTACAGAAGCTCCAGCCACGGAAACTCCAGCAGAAGGTGATGCTCCAAAAGAGGAATAATAAAATTCCTTGCAAACAAAAAAACCGCTATCCAGCGGTTTTTTTTGTTTGCAAAGTTTACAACCCCACCAAAATCTTTTCAAGTCACTTCCGTGTTACGATACAAGCCCAAGCACACTGTTTAAAGAAAAATAATCTCCTTAAAATACCTTAATATATTGAGGTATTTAGTTGATAGTAAGAGAGAACAAACAACAAAACATTGTTGTTAAAATAATAATTTTAGTGTATTCTTATCAAGATTAAGCGGGTGTAGTTTAGTGGTAGAACTTCAGCCTTCCAAGCTGACTATGTGGGTTCGATTCCCATCACCCGCTCCATATTAACGGGCGAAATGAGGCAGTTATGCCTATGTAGCTCAGGGGTAGAGCACTTCCTTGGTAAGGAAGAGGTCTCCGGTTCAATTCCGGACATAGGCTCCAAATTTAAGTTAGGCTCCAAATTTAAGTAACGTGTTGTAACTATATATATTGAAACCAGATAGATTGAAATCAAGCGATAAAGGAGGGCATCGTGTCCAAGGAAAAATTTGAACGTACCAAACCGCACATCAACGTGGGCACGATAGGTCACGTCG
>CBFDUR010000125.1:0-6053 GCA_965613005.1 uncultured Ignavibacteriales bacterium | reverse complement strand
TTTTTACCGCCGGTAATTAAATATTTAATTATTATCAACGTGATTGTATTCATCATCGAATTGATGGGAAAACAAATTGCAATCGGTTATAATATTACCGTCTATGATGTTCTAATAAGATACTTCTCGTTAATGCCTCTCGGCTATGGATTTCAGATCTGGCAACTGATAACTTATCAGTTTATACACGGAGGTTTTTGGCATATTGCAATTAATATGTTCGTGCTGTGGATGTTCGGGATAGAAGTAGAAAATTTGTGGGGTACAAAGAAATTTATAATTTTCTATTTAATGTGCGGAGTCGTTGCGGGAATAGCTCAGTTATTCCTTCCTCCGCTGATTGGTGAACCATTAGCCCCAACAATAGGAGCTTCCGGCGCTATCTTCGGTGTCTTGATTGCCTTTGGAATGTTGTTCCCTGATAGATATATATATTTATATTTCTTCATTCCCGTTAAAGCAAAATATTTAATAGCATTTTTCGTTTTATTGGAATTTTTCTCAATTGATAGTCCGGGGAGTAATGTAGCACATCTGGCACATTTGGGAGGTGCCCTGGCAGGATTTGTCTACATAATGTTAGATCCGTCCGTCAATGTTTCATTGAAAAATATATTACGGAGAAGGGCATACAAAAGGGGGGGAACGGTTCATAATCCTTTTAATAAAGTTTCCGAATTGTTCAAGAAAAAGGATGATAATATTCAAGAAGTTAATTTCTATGAGATTAAAGATAAAAATAAAGATAAAGACACCTCCAAAATAACACAAGAGGAGATAGATAGAATACTGGATAAAATAAGTCAGTCGGGTTATCAAAACCTCACCGAAGAAGAAAAAAAGATTCTGTTCGAGGCCAGCAAAAAGATGAAGTAATTTTACGAAATAACGGTAATTCAATTAACCGTATATTAATAAATGATTTTATAAGATATTTGAAATTGTCAAATCTTAAATATAACACGATATTTTATTCCATTCTCTTTTCCTTATTTTTTATATCCATTAGTATCTCTTATCCGGGATGTTCTAAAAACAATATTATTGGAGAAAAGAAATTTGTTGATGTATATATTGCTTTGGTAATAGCGCAAGATACGGCTTCAAATATTAAATCGAAACAGTTTAGGGAAGAAGTATTCAAAAAATATGGTGTTTCGGAAAATCAGTACAAAAATACATTGAAATATTATAACGAAAAGCCGCAGCGCTGGCAAAAATTTTTTGATAAAGTAATTGCACAAATGGAGAAGTTAAAAAAAGAAGCTAAATAATTCTGTTTTTAGCGACGGCGATTCTGATTAGAGGGTAAGTATAATTTTCAGGTAATCGCTGTTTTAAATCTTTGAGATCATTAAATCCTTTTTTTATCTCTTCGTTAATCTTAGATAACTCATCCTTTTTATATAATTTCGAAATATCCAGTGCAGATTCATATTCTATGATTGTTTCAATTTGCATTGAAATCACCGCTTCGGAAAGATTTCTCAGAGAGGCAATATCTTTTAAGGGATATCCCTGCTTTAATAAGTTTAATGTTTCTTTTATGTTTCCGGGGATGGTTTTACTTTCTGTACTAGTTGGTTCTATTTTCTTATTTTTCTCTATAAAACTGTTTATAGTTTCCAGAAAATCATTTCCCACTTTATTGAACATCCGGTTGTTGAAACCTTTAATGCGTATCAAATCGGATTTGTTAGCAGGTTTATTTTGTGCAATTTCTTTTAAGGTTTCATCCGGACAGATTAAATAACCCGTTTGCATATATTTTTTAGACGATAATTTTCTTATGTTTCTTAGTTCATTATACAGTTCTAAATTTTGTTCATAATTTGGATTATCTTTATCGCTGTTTTTTTCAATAACTTTAGATTGAAACAAGTATTCAAATTTTCCGCGATTAATAATCAAATTCCGTCCACTACCGTTCTTTTTTGTTAATATTCTTTCCGCAAGCATTTGATGAATGCATGATTTGATAGTGTCCTTATCATAATTGCTGCATGTCCCGTAAGTATCGAATGTTATATATCTATTCGTTTTGCTGCTTCCTTTTAAGATGGTAATTAAAGAGGCTTCATGTATAGTTCTATTGGCTTGTTTCAAAGTTCGCAGAATAATTTCTTTAATATATTTAAACGAAGATTCAGGTATATTATCGGTAATGTTACATCTATCGCATTTATCGCATTTATAATCTTCAACTTTCTCACCGAAATAATTTAGAATAAATTTGAAACGGCATTCATTTGAATAAACGTAATCAAGTATCGAATTGAGTTTTTTTTGATGATAGAGATAGCTTTTATTAATTTTCATATAATCAAGGTGTAATCTTTCGGATTTTATTCGCGGTGATATTAAAATTATATTATCCTTATTAGATAGTTTATCATAAACCACAATACCTAAATTATCCAAGTGAATTAAGATTTTATGAATGTTTTGTTCTGAAGATCCAAGTTCCGTCGCAATTTTTTGCAACGAGAGGTGCACTTTTTTCTGAAATAAATCAGCACCGTGTTTACGTAGCAAATACAGAAGAATTTGTTTGATTATCAAATTATCGGAATTTTTTATGAAGCTCTTCAAACGATCTTTTGCAACAATAACCTGAAGAGTTGAGGCCTGTTCATACTCCGAAATTATTTTTAGATAATTTCCGCTTTCTAAAATTTTGATAGCAGCATAAATTAATCCACGATTAAGTTTCTTTTTAATATAAATGGAAATATATTTGAAATTAATGGGAATTGCTTTGTCGGAGACGTTACCTTCGGCAACCCTTCCATAGTCACAAATTGCCGAGTATATTTTCTGGATAAGTTCTTTATCGGGATGTGAATTCGATAAAAAATAATTTTGAATTGTGATATCATAATCATCGTGAAGCAAAAATATGTAAGAATCTTCACCATCCCTACCGGCTCTTCCGATTTCCTGATAATAATTTTCAATTGTTCCAGGGGTATTGTAATGAATAATCAATCGAATATTTTTTTTATCGATTCCCATTCCGAAAGCATTTGTAGCGGCAATTACCGGAATACGTCCTTCGATAAAATCTTCTTGTATTTTCTTTCTTTCTTCCGGTGCTAATCCTGCGTGATAATAACTGCATTTAATTTGTTTAATGTTTAAATATTCCGAGATTTCCTCTGCATTTTTCCTCGACGCGGTGTATATAATAGCGGGTGTATAAAATTTATTAAGCAACTCAAAACATCTTTCCTTCTTTTGTTTGGTTATAATAACATTCAAATGAAGATTCTCTCTTTCGAAACCTCTTACAAACAATTTAGGATTTTTTAATCCGAGCTGATGAGAAATATCTTTAACAACCTCAGGAGTTGCGGTGGCTGTAAATCCGGATATGCTTTCTATCTTTACATAGTCAATAAAATTTTTAATTTTTCTATAACTAGGTCGAAAATTATGTCCCCATTCACTTATGCAATGTGCTTCATCGACAAATAGGAAAGCAGGTTGCAATTTTTTGATTTTTTCAGCAAAATTTATGTTTTCTAATCTTTCGGGTGAAACATATAATATTTTGATTTTTCCATAAGCTATATTTTGAAACGCTTGCTCTGCTTCTACATAACTCATCGTACTATTTATGAAAGCTGCGATCTCATTTTTACTATTTAATGAATCTACTTGATCTTTCATTAATGCAATAAGCGGAGAGATAATTATTGAGAAATTTTTGGAAATAAGAGATGGAATTTGATAACAGATCGATTTACCTGCTCCTGTAGGTAATACGGCTAGAACGTTTTCTCCGTTAAGAATAGCTCCAATTATTTCCTCCTGGTTTTGCCTGAAGGTTTTGTAGCCGAAATATTTAAATAAAGCTTCTTCCGGATGCATTTAAAAAGTTAAAATTAATTATTAGATGTTAAAGATAAAAAAATTATAATAATTGAACGAATTATCCAAATTATATAAATCTAAGTTGAAATTATTTAGCCACGCTTCCTAAAATAGGCTCGTCTAAGAAAAATTGTTATAATTCACCAAAATAAATTCCGCGACAATTTTTCTTATATTTAAATACAATTTATTCAATTTTTAAGAAGGCTATGAAAATAATAGAAACATACAACCTGACAAAAATATATTCATCTTTAAGGCGGAAGAGTAGCGTGCATGCTTTAAGCGAGCTGAATTTATCCGTAGAGGAGGGAACTATCTTTGGATTACTTGGGCCTAATGGTGCCGGGAAAACTACTTTGATAAAAATTTTATTGAGTATTACTTATCCCACAAGCGGAAGTGCAAAAATTTTAAACGAAGAACTTTCGAATTATTTGGTTAAAAGCAAAATCGGTTATCTACCGGAAAATCATAAGTATCCTCCATACTTAAAAGGAGGTGAGGTTCTGGAATTTTTTGGTAAACTGAGCGGAATTACCGGAGTAAGTTTGAAAAAGAAAATTGATGAACTATTAGAGATGGTTAAATTGACTAAATGGAAAAAAGCAAAAGTCAAAAATTATTCTAAGGGAATGATGCAACGACTCGGTTTGGCGCAAGCGTTAATTAATGATCCTGAATTAATATTTTTGGATGAACCGACGGACGGAGTTGACCCAATTGGAAGAAAAGAAATAAGGGACATTTTGCTCGATTTGAAATCCCGGTCAAAAACAATTTTTCTTAATAGTCATCTTCTTTCCGAAGTAGAGCTGATTACCGACCGGGTAGGAATTTTGAATAAAGGAAAACTATTACGCGAAGGTGCAGTTAAAGAGCTGACGGAAAAAGGAGAAGAGTATAAAATTACAGTTGAAGGCGGCTCTCTTGATGAAATTACTAAAGAGTTCATTAGTACGATTGTTATTACAAACACCGGCAATAACATTTATTCAGTTAAAGTTTCCAACATGGATGACTTAAATAAGTTACTGGATTTATTAAGAAAGAATGGGATAATTATACGTGAGATGGTTAAACAAAAACAATCACTGGAAGATATGTTTATCTCTTTAATCAAAGAATCTGAAAAGGGAAATGCATAATGAAAAATATTTTGATAATGATGTGGTTTACTTTACGGGAAGCATTAGCAAGAAAAGTTTTCATCTTTTTTATTGTTATTTCTTCATTGGTAATTCTAGGGATGTTGCTTATTTTAACCTCAAAAAGTACCACGGTTATAATCCAAACATTTGGCAAGTCTGGTCAGGCAATTGGATACACTCAAGTAATCCATGCTCTGGAATTAATAATCGTTTCGCCGCTCTCTGGGCTCTGTATTCTGTTAGCTATATTTGCCAGCTCCAGCTTTGTTCCCATTATGCTCGAAAAGGGAAACATCGACTTACTATTATCTAAACCTGTGTCTAGAATACAATTGTTACTGGGAAAATATTTCGGAGGCGTATTAGTAGTTTTCTTAAATATTATTTTCTTAATTATCGGCGTTTGGCTTCTGATATCAATTAAATTTTCATTTTGGGATTTCTCGTTTCTTTGGATTATTGTTATCGTTACATTTACTTTTGCCGTTCTCTATTCTTTAATTGTCTTATTTGGTGTAATGACTCAAAGTTCAATATTCGGTATGATGATAGCTTATTTTATATTTATCATTTTAAGTCCCCTTCTTGTGCTGATAAAAGACAAGTTTATCGTTTTTCTACAAAACGGTTTTCTAAAAGATATAATTATCGGGCTCTATTATATAGTGCCTCAAACAGCAGAATTGATGGGAGAAACCGTGTCAAATTTAACAGTGGGAAAAGGTATAATAGATTTTCAACCGATACTTACTTCCTCTGCATTTTTAATAATCACACTTGCATTAAGCGTTTATCTGTTTGTGAAAAAAGATTTTTAATATTGAGAAAATAGTCCTCATTTGTTATGATTATTTTACTATTTTTGTAAATAATGAAAATGATAATTTTGTTTCATTTATGAGTCTACTCTAAAAAGTACTGATGCGTCATCCTGAACACCTTCGCTTCGTCAGTGTAAACTCCGTGAAGAATCTCTGGTCCATTGTAAAATAAAAACTTTTACAATTGAAAGACAACTTTTTAGTA
>CBFDUR010000124.1:0-6065 GCA_965613005.1 uncultured Ignavibacteriales bacterium | reverse complement strand
TTTTTACTTGTTAAGTGTAACATAACCGAGCCGGTGATAAAACCGCCGCCGAAGCCGGCAATAAGAGACACACTAAAAATCAGCACGGTTGATAAAACATACCGCAGCATAACGGTGAATGTAGCCACAACAAACAACTCCGCCAAAAGCGGAACAGGCAAAACCGGAAAAGACATAAAACTAATACGCAAAAAAGAAAGCGGGCTTGATACTCTTGTAAGTAAATATAGCGATGCAGTGCTTGATACGACAATAACAGACGACAACAACGGAAAAGGCTTACAGCTAAATACAGCATACACATACTACGCCGTGCGAATTGACAGCAGCGGAGCGGTGAAGGACAGCAGCAATTTTATTACCGTCCAAACCCTCGGGATCACAAGCAACAACTACACTTGGAAAGAAATAACAATAGGCGACGACGGCTACGAAAGCGAGTTGGATGATGTTTGGGGAACTGATGAGAATAACGTATACGCGGTGGGAACTATTGTGCTTAATGATACTGTATATGGAATAATTCATTGGAATGGAAGTGAATGGAGTCCGGTTTTAAAACGTGGAGGAAATCAGTCTATATTCGGATTCTCCAAAAATGATATTTGGGTCGCCGGAGGCGGAGTTTATCATTTTGATGGAAATAAATGGGAACAAAAGGATTCTAAATCGGTTAATGGTCAAGCCGTAGTACTAGATCAAGTTCTATTCGATAACGCAGACTACACGTCTATCTGGGGAACATCGAGCAATAATTTGTATTTTGGTAATCTGCGGGGCAGAATAGTTCATTGGGATGGGAGTAAAGCGAGTTTGATGGATGTACATGCAAGTGAGGCATTTAGAGATATTTACGGTATTAATGAAAATACTATATATGCTGTAGCCGGTACAGTTGAAGGTTACAGACCTGGAGAACTATATTCCCTTGAAAACGGGCAATGGATACTAATAAAAAAAGCATCATCATCTCCGACAGAAGATGAATTAATTCCACCGCTAAATTCTGTTTGGCTTCAGAACAACTATGAACTTTATATAGCCAATGGTGGAGGAGCAGCACGTAGAAGAAATAATAGTTGGGAACAAATTGATGTTGGGTTTTATTGTGAACGGCTAAGAGGCTATGCTTCCAACAACATATTTGTAACTGGAGATTTCGGCAATGTTACACATTTTAACGGTAAAGAGTGGTATCATTACAGTGAACTGGAGAGAGATTCGGGAGTATTAAAGGGAATAATGGTATTTGATAAAACGGTATTTATAGTAGGCTATAGAGATCAACAGAGTTTTGGTTTCAAAGGACTCATTTTAAAAGGAACATTAAATTAAAGGAGAATGAAAATGAAGAAGTTTATAGTAATTATCTTTGTATTATTAAGCAATATTTACGGACAAAATAATAATCTAATAAAAGAATATAAAGCAGGTATAGATTGGAATAATGGGTTGGTAAATAATAACGAACCTGCTGTAGCAATAAATCCATTGGATGATAATAATATTGTTATCGCAGCAAACTATAGAATGTTAAACCCCTCTCCACCGCCATCGTTTACAGAAGAAAAGATTGGGATATACTATTCTAATGACAAGGGAGTAAGCTGGACCGGATTAAAATTACCGGTTTATGGTGATTATACTAAATACGTTGATCCGAGTCTGGACTTTGATGCGTTGGGCAATATTTATTGCGCTTATCTTGCAACGGTTAATAGTAAATCTGTAATTTTAGTAAATAAAAGTACTGATGGAGGTGTAAGTTGGTTAAGTACACCTATGAAAGTTGTAGAATCTACAACTGCGAATATAGAACTCGATAAACCATATATTTATGTTAACAAACTGAATAATCGTTTATATGTAGCTTATTCCGAGAATACAGCCGCTATTAAACTGAGTTATTACGATGAAAATATTTCGGCATTTTCAACACCGGTTTTAGTGAGTGAGGCAAGTGATACTGAGTGTTCCGGCGCTATTCCTATAACCGATGGAAATAATAATGTTTTCGTTGTTTATATTGTAAATCCAACGTCAAATGACACATCTTCGATAAAGATTGCAAAATCAACAGATGGAGGCAATACATTTAATCTGCATAAAATAATTTCACAATTCGAAAGAATCGGTTATAAAAATAACATTTATAACGAAACCACAACCGTACTTGGATCTCCTAATGGAAAATACTTTAGGGTAAACAGCTTTCCTTCAATTTCTATAAATAACTCCGGCACCGGTGAAATAAATAAAATTTATGTGGTTTGGTCTGAAAACGCGGATATTGGTGAGGGGTTAGGAAAGAGTGCTAAAATAATGCTTTCTATTTCAAGTGATGAAGGAGTAAGTTGGAGTGCAGAGAAAGTGGTGTATTTTTCCGGTGATAGTACCGAGCAATTTTTCCCATCTATTTCAATATCGAAAGATGGGATTATAAATATTTTATATGATCAGTTAGACACAAAAACATCTAATATAGTCTATACTAAACTTTTAACTTCCGTTGATGGAGGTAATGAATTTTTTATGACTGATTTAGGGAACTTTGATGTTAATAACCTGGATGTTAACAATCATTTTATCGGTGATTATATAACAATTCGCTCTAAAGACACTATTTCAGTTGGTGTTTGGACAAGTAGTAATACCTTGGGTAATTCTAACCCGGAATTTATATATGCAGCAGTGATTCCAATAAAAAAATCAATTTTAGTCGGCAATTATATAGAAGATCATTATGGCGGTTCAATGAATGTTGATGAAAATATTGTTCAAATAAATAGTAGTGGAAATCATATTCTTTTTGAACCCTTTAAAAACCATACATTTCAAATAGTTGATGAAATTTATAACTATAACAATAGAAAATATAAATATAGAAATTGGAATAACGGAAATTACTCACAAAATACAAATCTATATTTTACATTTAATGAAGGTTTTGTTACCGAAGTAAAATCTTCTTATAAACCCACTCACCCCCTAACCGTAAACAACTATCTTGAAGGCGGCAGCGGGGGAAGTTATGATGTGATTTGGACAAAGCCTGATCCAAATATTGAATACAGCAATCAAATTTCGGGAACATCTTTCAATGCTTTTGATTATAACTATAATCTAGATAAGTATAATATTGTGGTTGATCCGACAATCACCGGCGTTTACGGCACAAACTGGCAATTTCAATATTGGGACGACGGAACAACAAATACAACAATTAATAATTTAGAAGTAACAGCGCCTACAACAAGAACGGCATATTACAAAGGGAGTATGCACTCGGATGCGGCAAATGCATATTCCAACGGCAGCCAGAGAAAAATAGTACGCACACCGGATGGTACAATGCATTCGGTTTATGAAAGCATGGGGCATATATGGTACGAGATAAGCACAGACAACGGCACAACCTGGCGGATAATGAACGGCGGTCGGCCCTTGGATAGCGGAGTGGGTAAACTTCCGGCAATTGATTATACACATTGGACAGGTTATGACCGCGGCGTAGCTTATAAAATTTATGTTGTTGTTATCGTTTACCAGGAAAACTACGGTAACAATTATAAAATTAAAGCCGAAGAATATGAAACGGATGAGCAAAAGCTTGATTTCCCGATATTTAAACTCGTCGATTCATTAGATATATTTACCTCACCGGAAAGCTTCTCCAACAATGTAAACCCTGTTATCGCTATGAACTTATATAACACAGCAACAATTGTTTGGGAAACAAAAGCCGGCAACGGTTTGTATTATGTTGAAGCCGCACTTAACTCAAGTAAAATTTACTTAACCACTTATCCGGCAATCATACCGGGCACATCGGCTAATTCTACAAACACTACAATAGCGGCAAGTAAGGCTGCAAACAGCGGCGGCAATTTTCAAATTGCTTATGAAGAAAACAATGCAATAAAATATTTATACTTTGATGGAAGTAACTTTAGCGCAGCTCAAACAATATCAATAGGCAGCTATCCCCTTAATCATAGACCTTCAATTATTGCATTAGCAGACGGTTCGGCAAGGGTTGTCTGGCAAGGATATTATTTTCCCGGTTCCAATGCCATATTGGTTTTCAGGTCTTCGAACTATAACCATTTTTGGTACTTCGGTAACGATGTACGCACCCCTAATATAAGGATTACCGACAACCAAGCGGGTTATTTCCCTATTTGGACGGAAGCTTATGATAACTCTACTAAGTTTACAGACAGCCATTTGTCGACTATATACAACTTAAATACAACCGGGCAGCAGGTACAACTTAGCAACGGAGCAACAAAGAACGATATGTATGCATTGGTTTTTAATAACACAACATCACCGTATTATTTCAGGACTACGTCAAGCCTCGGCAGTATAGATTTGCAGAAAACGACGGCATCATCAAAATTAGATATCGGTAGAGGTGGAGTTGTAGTTAAAAACGGTGTGGGATATTTCTTTTCTCTCAGGATAAAGCTTGATAATGAGGCGGTAAAATTTGTAAAAGCTGCCGATACGGTTGAAATAAATAATTTAACGGAACTAAACAAATATTTAATAAGTGAGCCGTTCACACTATTGAACGATTCAAAATTTGATTACTCCGTTATTTACGGTGTAACCGATTCACTCAAAGCAAATAAAGTATTGAAAGACAATGAATCGATTTCTTATAAGTTAGAATTGGTATCTGCAAGAAGCGGAAAGAAAATCGGCGGTTTTGATGATATAACCTTTAATAATACTGCTATGCCTTACCGCCGCATTGATCAATCTTACCAAGTAAATACGTCTGGAATAGGAACTAAACAAGTGAGATTGAAATTAATCGTAGAGAATGATTTTAAAGGTAAGTATTTCTTAACGGAAAGCTACTCGGATGAAAACACCTCGTTGCAAAAAAGAAAAATAAAACAGATAAGTTACCGGGGAGTCTCGGTAATTAAGGAATACGCGCTCGCTCAAAACTATCCGAATCCATTTAATCCAACAACTGAAATAAAATACTCTTTGCCTGAAAAGGATCATGTGGTGCTTAGAGTATATAACACTTTAGGTATAGTAATAGCTACTTTAGTTGATGAAATTCAACCAGCCGGAACTTACAAAGTATCCTTCGACGGCAAGGATTTATTTAGCGGAATGTATTTTTACAGGCTTCAAATGAATGATTTTGTAAAAGTAAGGAAGATGATTTTGTTAAAATGATTTTTTAGATACTTATCAGATAGAGGTTGTACAAAAAGCAAGAGGTTGTTAGTTTGAAAGTTGTGGAGGGCATCCTTTAAAACAAAATCAATGATTCTTTACTGCACTGCTCCTCGTAACGGTAAGTCAGGGGTTCTGAAGTTATATTGACCAATTTCCCGGGAAATAAGTTTCCGGAAAGATGCTTTTCGTTTCGTTTAGTATACGGATATAATCTTTCTCAATGGAATATCTTTCCGAAATGTGGAATAAAATTAATTTACCGGCATGTGCCTCTTTTGCAATGCTCGCTGATTGTATACTCGTTAAATGAAAATTCTTTTCGGCAAGTTCGATATCATCTTTCGCATATTGAGATTCACATATCAATGTTTCGCAATCTTGCACAAGCTTAACGGCATTTCCCACGGATTTTTTATCATAACCAAAATCGGTAAGGTAGGAAATTGAATCACCTCTTGTTTTGATTAATAGTAATTCCCTTAATTCCTGCACAAGCAACTTTTTCCCGTTCACTTCTACGGTGTCATTTTCACAGGTTGTTGAGTCTTTTAACTTTTCCAGCCAAGGGCCAGGCATTAAGCCTATTTTATCTAATTTATTTTTATCGATATTGGTAGAAGGACTTTCATTAACTCTATAAGCAATAGATGGGATTCCGTGGTTCAGAATTGCAGCAGATACTTCGAAATATTCATTCCGGAAAATGACTTTGTTATATGAATGTTCTTCAATAAGATGTTTTATGGAAAATCCTTCTCCCGTTTTAAATAAAGAGGTTATTATATTATCATTTTTAATGTCGCTTACAAACCATTCTCCGGGGAGATCACTTACCAAATTCCATTTATAACCTAGCATCT